>NZ_JBQDLF010000076.1:0-10886 GCF_052095815.1 Brachybacterium sp.
AGTGGGAGTGAGCTTGAGACCCTTTTAGGGTTTCGCTCCTCCCACTCCTTTTTTCATGCCCAAAAGCAGGGGCCCACCAACGAGCGATGAAGTACTGGTCTAAGGGCCTTGTGTGCTACCCGCTGTGCACGCTCGCAATGACCTGCCTCGAATTCAGGGCTGAGTCGATCGCTCGATACTGCAATCGGCTATCGGGACCCAGCCTGACCGACCGCTGGCACGGCACCGCACAATGCGGTGCGGGACATCACCGCGGACGTCGTCCTCACTGCCCGGCCCACTCCAGGAACTCCTCGGCCGCGATCACCGGCTTGCCCCACTTCACCGCGTTCTTGGTCTTGTTCGACTGGGTGCCGAGCTCGGCGACCACGAGCACGTCGCTCTTGGTCTTGGTGACGTTCGGTACCGCCACGAGCCCGCGATCCTCGGCGAGCCGCTCCAGCCGGTCACGGCTCACGAAGCCAAGGGCGGGGGAGACGACCTCCCCGGTGAAGCACACCCGAGCTCCGGGCACGAGCACCTCGTCCAACACTGACTTCTCCTCGAGCTCGAAGCCGTCGGGAAGCACCCGCACCCCGTAGTGCGCCTCGACAGCGCGCAGCCGCTCCACCACGAGCGAATCCGGGTGGAGGACCCGCTCCCATGCGGTCTCCAGCGCCTGGGCCAGCACGAGTGCGGCGTCATCCTCGGCAGAGAGGTTGCCACCCACCACGAATCCCTCCGGGCCCTCCATCCCGTCGGCCCCGGTGCTGCGGGCGAGCAGGAAGCCATGCCCGCGCACCAGCTGGGGGAACGCGGTCCCACCGGTCGCCGGCATCGCTCCCTCGGCACGCAGTCGCTGCACGGCTGCGCGCGCCGTGCGGGCACGCTCGAGCGCCGTCGGGGCACGCAGTCCGGCCCGCTCAGCGGAGGTGAGGGCGCCCGTCGGCAGATCGACCCCGAGCGGCATCGGCTCCACGATCCCATTGCGCTTGAGCTCGAAGTCGATGCGGGAGAGCTGCTGGTCCACCCCCGCCCCGATCGGCACCCGGCCGGCGAGCAGCGGGGACAGCGCCCGCCACGCCTCGACCAGCAGCGGCGCGAGCTGCACATCCCGGGTGGTGAGGCCGAACTCAGTGCGGGCGGCGAACAGGTCGCTGGTGGGGTTGATGACGGTCGTCGCTTCGTCGCCCTCGTCGGTGACCAGCGCGATCTCGACCGGTCGGGGGCGGTAGCGGTCCCCGTCGTTGCCAACGGCGAGGGACGCCAGATACACCTCGTCGAGGTCGTCCGCCGGCGCGGCCCGCGAGGCGAGGAACCGTCGCACTCGGGTGTCGGACTTCAAGTCGCGTGGCAGCACATCGCGCTTCAGCACCAGGCCTTCCAGGCTCGTGCAGCGTGAGAGCGCCACATACAGCTGGCCGTTGGCGAAGGTGCCTCCGGTGAGGTCCACAATCACCCGCTCGAGGGTCTGGCCCTGGGACTTGTGGATCGTGATCGCCCAGGCCAGCTTCATCGGCAGCTGGGTGAAGGTGCCGATCACCTCGTGGACGAGTGAGCCGCCCTGCATGCCGGGGCGAGTGATGTCCCAGGTGTACGGGGACACCAGGACGGTGCGGCCGTCACGCAGCTGGACGGTGACCAGGGGCCCGTCCTCATCGCTGCCGATCGCGTCGATGCGGCCCAGGGTGCCGTTGACCCAGCGGTCCAGCGGATCGTTGGTGAGCATCATGATCTGCGCGCCGACAGCGAGCTCCAGCTGCACATCGGTGGGGCGCTCGAACCCGTCGGTCTCCCCGCGGATGACGGCGGGGAAGGTCTGGGCCGGGTGCGGCAAGCGTTCGAGCAGCTGGCGATTCCGGGCGCCGACGATCCGGTTGGTGGTGGCGAGCGTCAGCCAGAACTCCTCGAGCGGGGCTTCGAACTCCGGGTCCGTCCGACGGTTCAGCTCCGCGCGCGCGTCCTCCAGCAGTGCCCCGTCGCGCACCGCGTTCAGCAGATCCACCAGTCGGTCATCCCCGAGCTGGCGGAACACGGTGGCGAGCTCGACGACCGGGAAGGTCTCCCGGTCGAACGAGCGGGCGGAGAAGAAGAAGGGTGTGCCATAGCGCTCCTCGATGAAGGACGCCTCCGCGTCGGTCACCACCGGCGGCAGCTGATACAGGTCCCCGACGAGCACCAGCTGCACCCCACCGAGCGGCTCCCCGGGCCGCGGACCGAAGCGCTCGAGCGCCGCGGTGAGGGCGTCGAAGAGGTCGGCGCGCACCATCGAGGCCTCGTCGATGATCAGCGTGTCCAGCTCCGCGAGCGCCTTCGCGAAGCGGCCCGGGTAGTAGCCGCCCCCGCGCACCATCTCCTCGCTCACCCCGAGCGGGAAGGAGAACAGGCGGTGGATCGTGTACCCGTTCACGTTCAGCGCCGCGATCCCGGTGGGCGCGACCGTGATCGTCGACCGCGTCGTGGTCTCCAGGAAGTGCCTGATCAGCGTGGACTTGCCCGTGCCTGCCCGGCCGGTGAGGAAGAGGTGGTCGCCGGCGTGCAGGTGGTCCAGGGCATCCTGGAACTCCGGAGTGATCGTGAGCTGGGTGGGCATGGGTCCATTGTCCCGGATGGGGGCGGGGGTGAGGCGGGGAGGGTGCCGTGCAGTCTCCGCCGGGCATTGCCCGGCCCTCGCTCCCGTGCCAACCTTGTCCCATGTGCCGCAACATCAGGCCCCTCCACAACTTCGCGCCCGAGGCCACCTCCCAGGAGGTGCACGATGCCGCGCTGCAGTACGTGCGCAAGGTCAGCGGGATGACCAAGCCGTCTCAGGCGAACACCGAGGCATTCGAGCGAGCGGTCGCCGAGATCGCGCATGCCACCGAGCATCTGCTGGCTGAGCTGGTGACCGCCGCCCCGCCGAAGGACCGCGAGGAGGAGCGGGAGAAGGCCCGGGCCCGGAATGCCAAGCGGTTCCCGCAGAGCTCCGTGCAGACCACCCCGCAGCCCGCCGCATCCTGAGGCGGGCGGCCGCCGGGCCGTCGGCTCCCACCGCGGGTCACTGCCCCTCGAACCCCGGCGCCCGCTTCTCCAAGAACGCCGCAGCCCCCTCGGCCTTGTCCTGCGTCGTGTAGAGCAGCGTCTGCGCGAGCTGCTCCAGCAGCAGTCCCGTCCGCTGATCCGCGTCCGCTCCCGGACCGACGACCAGCTTCGCGAGTCGGATCGCGAGCGGGCCCTTGGCGAGGATGCTCGCCATGATCTCCGCGGCCGTGGGCAGCAGTTCCGCGGCGGGCACCACCGTGGTGACCAGGCCGTAGTGCTCCGCCTGCTCGGCGGTCAGGGCTCGGCCGGTGAGGATCATCTCGAGCGCTCGGCCGACGCCCACCAGACGGGAGAGCCGCTGGGTGCCGCCGGCGCCGGGCAGCACCCCGAGCCCCACCTCGGGCAGGCCCATGCTCGCGTTCTCCGCGGCGATGCGGATGTCACAGCTCATCGCGAGCTCCAGGCCGCCGCCCATCGCGACACCGTTCAGGGCGGCGATCGTGGGCTTCGGGAAGTCCTGGATCCGGTCGAAGAGCTTCTGCATCGTGGCAGCCAGCCCGTCGACGGTCTTCCAGGCGGCGAGCTCGGAGATGTCCGCCCCGGCGGCGAAGGCCTTCGGGCCGCTGCCGGTGATGATCACCCCGCGCACGGCGTCGTCGGCCGCCCAGGCATCCAGCGCCTGGGCGATCTCTGCCTGCATGGTCGCGGTGAGGGCGTTGCGCTGCTCCGGGCGGTGGAGCGTGATCGTCCCGATCGGGCCTGTCACCTCGGCGCGGATCGTCTCGAAGGTGCGGGGCTGCTGCTCGGTCATGCTCGCCTGCTCTCTGCGTCGGTGGTGAGATCGCGGGGTGGGCTCAGGCCATGGTGAGCCCGCCGGAGACGGACAGGGTCTGGCCGGTGATGTAGCTCGAGGCGGGGGAGGCGAGGAAGGCGACGGCGTTCGCGAGATCCTCCGGCTGGGCGAGACGGCGCAGCGGGATCGCCCGCTCCAGTGATGCACGCAGCCCCGGGCTGTCCTCGGAGATCGAGGCGAACAGCGGAGTATCTGCCGGGCCGGGGCACACCACATTCGCCGTGATGCCGGCGCGGGCGCTCTCGCGGGCGAGCGTCTTGGTGAACGCGACGATCCCTCCCTTGCAGGCCGAGTACACGGCCTCCCCGCTGGAGCCCACGCGGGCGGCGTCCGAGGCGATGTTCACGACGGTGCCGTGGCCCTGCTCCGTCATCACCCGCACCACCGACTGGCAGCAGTGCAGCGTGCCGTAGAGGTTGATCCCGATGATGCGATCCCACAGCGCGGGATCCTGCTCGAGGAACGGGCCGACCTTGTCCCAGCCGGCATTGTTGACCAGCACATCGATCCGGTCGAAGTGCTCGGTGACCTGGGCGGTCATCGCGTCCACGCTCGCGCGGTCGGAGATGTCGACTGGGACGGCGAGGGTGTCACCACCGAGCTCCGCGGCGACCTCTCGGGCCGCGGCCTCGTCGAGATCGGCGACCACCGCGATCGCCCCGTCGGCCGTGAGCCGGGTCGCGATGCCCTTGCCGATGCCGCTCGCGGCACCGGTGACGATGCAGATCCGCCCGGTGAGATCCTGATCGTTGGTAGCGGGGGCTGACGGCGGGGGCATGACGGTTCTCCTCGGGGCAGGTGGTGCGTTCACGGCGCGAGCTCGCGATCCACGCTGTGGCGGGCGATGACGAGCTTCATGATCTGGGCGGTGCCGTCGCCGATCTGCAGCCCCAGCACGTCGCGCAGGCGCTGCTCGATCGGCCGGTCGGTGAGATAGCCGTACTGGCCGTGGCTGAGCAGGCACTGGTGGATGACGTCGTAAGCAGTCTTCGGCGCCCACCACTTGCACATCGCAGCCTCCTTCGTGTGCGGCAGCCCGGAGTCCTTCAGCCAGAGGGTCCTCTGGCAGAGCAGCCGGGCGGCCTCCAGCAGGGTCTCCGCCTCGGCCAGCGGGAACGCCACCCCCTGGAAGGAGCTCAGCGGGCGGTCGAAGGCCAGGCGAGAGCTGGTGTACTCCCAGGTCTCCTCGAGCGTGACCTGCGCGGCGCCGAGCACCTGCAGGCCGATCAAGGCACGGGAGAAATCGAACCCCTGCATCACCTGGGTGAACCCCGTGCCCAGCTCGCCCAGCAGGTTCTCCTCGGGGATCCAGGTGTCGGTGAACTCCACCATTCCGCGGCCCACGGCACGGGTCCCCATGTCGGGGGCGACGCGGCGCTCGACTCCGTCGCGGTCCAGCTCCACCAGGAAGGCGCTGATGCCGTGACCGCGCCGTCCCTCCTCGGTGCGGGCGAACACCACGGCGGCGCTCGCATGCATCGCGAAGGACATGGACTTGGTGCCGCGGAGCACCCAGCCGTCGGCCTGGGACGTGGCGGTCATGGAGGGGCTGCCGGCGTCGGATCCGGCGCCCGGTTCCGAGAGCCCGATCGCCACGATGTCCTCACCGCTGGTGATCCGGGGGGCCCACCGCGCCGCGACCTCCGTGCGTGCGGTGCGCGCCAGGATCTGGCCGACGAGGGAGCCGATGACCTGGACGTACGCGACGGTGAGGTCGCCCCGTGCGATCTGCTCGGTGAGCATGCCGGTGGTGAGCGCGCGCTCGCCGCGGCCGCCGAGTGCCGCCGGGAGCTCCGGGGCGATCAGGCCGCGTGCTCCCATGAGCAGGCGCAGCTCCGGCTCGATGATCCGATTCGTCTCGCGCTGGGGGTAGTCGGGGGCGATCTGAGCGGCGACCTCGGCGGCCGCGTCGATATAGCCCTGCATCGCGTCGTCGATGACGAAATCCATGAGGCCTCCTGGGGCTGCGGTGGGGGAGCGGCGTGCTAGGTGAGGTCGCCGAGCAGATCGGGGTAGTCGCTGCGGTGTTCCGGGCGGATGGCGGTGGAGAGCAGGAGCGCCGTCTGGGTGCGGAGGAACTCCTCGAACGTCATGCGCGGGGCGAAGTACCAGTGCTTCAGCGCCCAGGAATGGGCCACCGTGAGCAGGTCGTAGGAGTACAGCTCGGCGTGGATCGGCCGCAGCAACCCCTGCTCGACGGCGGTGTCCACAGCGCTGCGCAGGGGCTCGACGGTCCGGATCTCCAGCTCCTTGACGACCGCACGGGCCGCCTCGTCCAGGGTGTTCGCCTCGCGGTAGGTCAGCATCACCGCCTGGCGGTTCTCCCGGATGACGGTGCAGTAGGCGGCGAACGCGCCGGCGATCTGACGGACCGGGTCGTCTTCGGGCTTCAGCGCCTCGGAGAGGAGTCGCCCCATGTCGTCGAGCACTCCTTCGGTGACGGCCTGCACGAGCTCCTGCTTGTTCGCGAAGTACCGGTAGATCAGGCCAACGGAGACTCCGGCCGCAGCCGCGATCATCTGCATGGAGACCGCTTGTGAGCCGCTCCGCTCCATCAGCGGGACGGCCGCGTGCAGGATCTGCCGCCTCCGTGCATCGGTCCTCGCGGCGCGGGCGGCCTCCTCCGGGACGATGGCTGTGTCGTGACGGAGCACGTCCCCTCCTTCGGGTGCACGCGCACCGCTCGGTTGCTGCGCATGAGAACGTCGCTCAGCGGAAGTGAATGATGCTTCATCATGAAGTCTGGCGTGGGCCATGATGGCGAGTCAAGGGGTGGATGGTCGGGACTGGCGGACCGTTCCTCCACACCGCCCTGCCGTCCACATCGCACGATGGACAGTGGAGCGCCGGCCGGTGCGTCGGCCACGCTCGGGGCATGACGATCGATGATGCACTGCCCACGGCCTCCGTCCGCTTCGGCGGCGACCCCGCCGGCGACTCCTCCGCCCCGCCGGCCCGACCCATGCCCTGGTTCCTCGGTGACGCACCAGCCCCGACGGAGGAGCCCACGGACGAAGTGGGCCGCCGCGAGATGGCGGCGGCGGCTGCACAGCTGCCGTTCCTCCGGGTGGTCCGTCACCTGCTCGACTTCGTCGGAGACGGGTGTCGGCTCACGAAGCAGGGGGCCCTGTTCGCGGTGGATCGCCGGCGGATCGAAGAGCTGTGCCGCGACCCCGCCGACGGCTGGTCCTGGCGCCCATACGGTGCGGACTCACGGGTCCAGGAGGCTTGGAACCTGCTCATTCGTCAGGGCTGGCTCACCCGCGAGGACGGAGAGGTGCGGCCGACGAGCAGCCCCCTGTTCAGCAGTGAGGGCACGACCCTCACGGAGGAGGGGATCCATGCCGCTCGCCGGTTGCTCGCCGCAGTGCTCGAGGATGCCTGCCCCATGGACCGGTACTTCGTGACCACGGACGGGGCCGAGAGGGATATCTGGGATGCGCTTCTGGTGGCCAGCGGGCCCGACGGCCTGGTGCTGCCCGATCACCCCCGTGATGGCGCCCTCATCCACTGCTTCGAGTCGGTGGACTTCCTGGTGGGACTGCTCCGGCACCCCTATGTGCGTGATGTGCCGATAGACCGCGCCAGTGGGCACGTCGAGGACAGCGCCATACGACAGCTCGCACAGACCGCGGAGGCCCTCTGCCGACTGGTCGGATGCGGTGTGGTCACGCACGGGGATGAGGAGGAGTCCGTCGCACGGGACGAGTACTGGTATGCGGACGACCCTCCCAGAGGGAGACCGGTGCGGGCATTCCGGACCCCCGCGCTGATGCGCGGCGCCATCGCCTTGATGAGGGAGGGGGCGCCCGGGTGAGGGAGCGACGGCCCGCCTGATCTCTCTCTCGCTGCCGCCGATCCCAGAGGGTCAGAGGGGCGCCGGCATCTCGCTGTCGATGGACGCCGCCGCCTCGGCTCGACGTACCAGCTGCCGTTGGTGCACTGCGTACGACCAGCCCGCGATCCCCAGGCCCAGCACAGCCAGCACCACGCCGGTCCACGCCGGGGCGAGCAGGCCCCAGCCGGCGGCGAGCACGGCCGCACCGAGCGCAGCTCCGAGGGAGTTGCCGATGTTCAGCGCCGAGTGGTGCAGGGCAGCGGCCAGCGACGGGGCGTCCGGGGAGGCGTCCAGCAGGAACAGCTGCAGGGAGGGGCCCATCATCTGGGAGGTGATCGCGATCGCGAGCAGCACCACCATCCCGGCGATCGCGTTCTGGGCGACCAGCCCGAACACCGCGAGGCTGAACGCCATGCCGGTCAGGCCGAAGAAGATGGTGCCGTAGATGCTGCGGTCCGCAAGGCGGCCGGCGAGCAGGTTGCCGAGCGTCATGCCGAGACCGAAGACGAACAGCGCCAGCGGCACGGCGCGCTCGCCGAGGCCCATCACGCCGGGGACGATCTCGCCGATATAGCTGTAGACGGCGAACATGCCGCCGAAGCCGATCGAGCCGATGCCGAGTGCGAACCACACCTGGGCGCGGCGGAGCGCACCGAGCTCCCCGCGGATCGAGCTGGTCGAACCGGTACCTTCAGGTTCGGGCACCAGGCGCCAGATGGCCAGTGTGGTCGCCGCGGCGATCACCACCACGATCACGTACGCCGAGCGCCAGCCCACGATCTGGCCGAGCGCGGTCGAGGCCGGCACCCCGATCATGGTCGCGATCGTCAGCCCCAGCATCACCAGGGACACCGATCGGGCGCGGCGTCCCGGAGGGGAGAGGCGGGAGGCGACCAGCGAGGCGACCCCGAAGTAGGCGCCGTGGGGGAGCCCGGCGACGAAGCGGGCGACGGCCAGCGTCGTGAAGTCCGGGGCCATGGCCGAGACCAGGTTCCCGAGCCCGATCAAGCCGATCAGCAGCACCAGCAGTCGGGCGCGCGGGATCCGCACCGCCGCGATCGTCACCAGCGGCGCACCCACCACCACTCCGAGCGCGTACAGGGTGATGAGCATTCCGGCCTGGGGGATGGACACCTCGAGGTCGCGGGCGATCTGCGGCAGCAGTCCCATGCTCGCGAACTCGGTGGTGCCGATCGCGAAGGCGCCCAGCGACATCGCCAGGATCACCAGGCGCAGCCGGCCGGGGGACAGCGGCGCGGAGGGCGTGGGGGTGGACGGGCCCGACGTCGGGGAGCCCGGCGCCGGGGAGCGGGGCGCTGGCGAAGGGATGGGATGCGAGGTCAAAACAGCTCCGGCGCGGGGATCGGGTGGGATTCGCTGCCGACGCTGGAAGCGGTGAGTACCCCTTGATCGTAGAGGCGGGCGTGCGGTCGGGGCCAGGGAAGGTGAGCGACGCAGTCGTCATGCGCGTGTCGCCTCCGTTCTGCCCCGCCCTGTCACGCGCCGCGGGCTGCTCAGCCGCGGGGCTACTCTGCCGTGGGGCTGCTCAGCCGCGGGGCTACTCTGCCGCGGGGCTACTCTCCGGTATCCCCCTCCCAGCTGTCGCCTGGTCGCGTCCCAGGCGACAGCTCAGAGGGGGTACCTCCGGGTAGTCCTGGTGGAGGGCGGCCCCCTGGACCTGAATCGTTCTGCACTGCCACGCTGGCCCCGAGTGGCGCGAGCGCGGGCTCATGCGCCCCGATCGACAGGAGGGGCCCCGATGGCGGCGATCCCGACCCGCATGCAGGCGATGCGGCTGATGGGCCACGGCGGTCTGGACCAGCTGGTCCACACCCGCGAGGCCCGCACCCCCAGCCCCGCACCGGGAGAGGTGCTGATCGACGTCCACGCCTGCGGCATGAACAACACCGATATCTGGGTGCGCGAGGGTGTCTACGGCAGCGACACCGACCCGTCGCAGATCTCCAGCTGGCGGCGGGGCCGCCCCACCCTCACGTTCCCCCGCATCCAGGGCGCGGACATCGTGGGCCGCATCGCGGCCGTCGGCGGCGGGATCCCCGCCCGCCGGATCGGCCAGCGGGTGATGGTCGACTTCAGCCTCTACCACCGCCCCGAGGGCGATGACTCCCTGGCCGACATCGACTACATCGGCCACGGTCGCGACGGTGGCTACGCCGAGTACGTCGCGGTGCCGGCGGAGAACGCCCACGAGATCACCGCCGACCTCACCGACGCGGAGCTGGCGACCTTCTGCTGCGCCTATCTCACCGCCGAGCAGATGCTGGACCGGGCTCGCCTGGTCGAGGGGGAGCGGATCCTGATCACCGGTGCGTCCGGCGGCGTCGGCTCCGCGCTGCTGCAGCTGGCTCGGGTGCGTGGCGCGATCCCCTACGCGGTCACCAGCGCCGGCAAGGAGCAGGCGCTGCGCGAGATCGGCGCCGAGGAGGTGGTGCTGCGGGAAGACGCGGACCTGGTCGCGGAGGTTGCCCGGGTGGCCGACGGGCCGATCGACGTGGTCGCCGATCTGGTCGCCGGGCCCCTGTTCAACGACCTGCTGCGGCTCCTGCGCCCCGAGGGCCGGTATACGACCGCCGGCGCGATCGGCGGGCCGGTGGTGCAGCTGGACCTGCGCACGATGTACCTCAAGCACCTCGAGCTGCACGGCTCCTCGCAGGGCACCCGCGCCGCGTTCCGTCGGCTCCTCGGCTATATCGAGACCGGGCAGATCCGGCCGCTGCTGGACCGCACCTTCCGCCTCTCCGCGCTGCACGAGGCCCAGCGCGCCTTCCAGGCCAAGACCTACATCGGCAAGCTGGTGGTGGTCCCGGACCGCCACTGGGACACGGTCGGAGCGCCCCATGCGCCGTGAACGCAGCATCACCCTGATCGACACCCAGTCCGGCGGGGACGTGAGCCGCGTGGTCACCGCCGGGATCAAGGAGCTGCCCGGCGATAGCGTCCTCGAGCAGGCCCGCTACCTGCAGCGGGAAGGGGACGGGCTGCGCCGGCTGCTGCTCTCGGAGCCCTACGGAGACCCCGCGATGTCGGTGGACCTGATCGTGGCGCCGCGTCATCCCGAGGCCCAGGCGGGGTACATCATCATGGAAGCGATGGGCTACCCCCTGTACTCCGGCTCCAACACGATCTGCGTCGCGACCGCCCTGCTCGAGAGCGGGATGATCGAGATGACGGGCG
>NZ_JBQDLF010000077.1:0-9779 GCF_052095815.1 Brachybacterium sp.
GCCGGGAACAGGATCGACCGCAACCGGGGCCGGGTGCCCCCCGAGGGTCGGGAGGCCGCAGCAGAGGTGGTGCTCATGGGGCCTTCCAACGGACCACCTCGACGAGCTCCTCCTCGCCATGGGCGGTGCCGCCCTGCAGGGACGTGATCCGCTGGCACAGCACCAGCGCATCCAGCGGCTCCTGCTCGGGGTGACGCCGGTCGTACTCGGCGGCCAGCGGGGCCAGCAGCTGCGGGTCGGACTCGATCGCCGGGAGATTGTTCTCCACGTCGGCCCGCTCGATGCCCACGCTCCGCGGTCCGAAGCGGATGTCGAAGGGCTCTCCGTCGCCGCGGATGCCCTGCAGGCAGGTGTTGACCACCTCTCCGTCGGGGTCGGTGCCGGAGGAGAACTGGTCCAGGACCCCGAAGGGGAACAGATCGTTCGAGCGGGTCAGCCCGCCCACCGTCAGCACCCCCACGCACAGCAGCACCGCCAGCAGCCGCCAGGCCATGGCGGCGGGGGCGAGGCGGACGGGGGGCGGCACGTGTCGAGGATATCGGGAAGGCCCGGCGTGCTCAGCGCAGCAGCGCGGCGACCTCATGGAGCATCGTCGGCTGCCACCAGGCCCAGTCATGGCCGCCGCTGTGTGCGTCCAGGGTGACGTCCAGGGCGGTGCCGTGCTGCGCGGCGCCGGTGACGAGTCCCTCGTGCAGCGCTCGGGAGCGGGCGGGCATGTCCCCCTCGTACCGGCCCACCTGGAGCCGCAGCCGCAGCGGTCCCGACGTGCTGCGCGCGGCTGCGCGCAGCAGCGGCGCGGTCAGGGCGCCCGCGGGATAGCGCCACAGCGAGACCGACTGCGCGATCACCGCCCCGATCAGCTGCGGGGCGCGGGCCACGGCGAAGAGTGCGGTGAGGCCGCCGAAGCTGGAGCCGGTGACGATCGTGCGTGCGGGATCGGCGGTGACGAGCACGCGCGCGCGTCCCCGGCCCGTGCCGAGACCGTACGCACGCAGGGAGGGCACCAGCTGCTCCGCGATCCACCGGGCATGCCCGCCGGGTACCCCGAGCACCTCGCCGCGCTGTGGTCCGGAGTCCACGAACACCGCAGCCAGCGGCGGCAGCACCCCGGCGGCGACGCCTCGGGCGAGCAGCGTCGGCGTGTCCAGATGCTCCACGTGCTGCGCGCCGTCGGTGAGGATGAGCAGGGGCAGCGGAGCTTCGGGGTCGAGGCCCTCGCAGCCCGCGTCCCCCGGGCGCGAGGCCCACCACCGGGTGCGCGGCCCGTCGCTCGGGGAGGCGAGCGGGAGCACCCGGGGGCCGGGACCCTCCGTCTCCGCGGCGCTCGGCGCGAAGGGTGCGTCGTCGGGGAGCGCGATGACCGAGCGCGCCGCCCCGCCGCGTCCGGCCCGGTGCCGGCGCGGGTTCCCCGGGTCGGGCACCACCTCCACGCCGGGTGCCTTCATGCCGGCGCTGCGCCACGGCGGCTCGCCGGGCCCGCGGTGCACTGCGAACCCATAGCTCGCACGCCAGTCCGCGGGGACCTCGAACACGCCCTCCCAGCGGCCGTTCCCCTGCGGCCGCAGCTCGCAGGCATCCGCCGGGGAAGGGTGCCACCAGCCGCTCGCCTGCAGCGCCACCGCGCTCGCCGCCTCTGCGGTGTGGCGGATGCGCACCAGGGCGCCCTCGCCCTCGCGCCGGAGCAGGTGCGGACCCGCCCCGTCAGCGGCGTCGTGCGCGCTGCCGTGCGCGCTGCCGTGCGCGGTGTCGTCGCGCCGACGGATCGGCGTCGGCTCCTCGCGTCCGGGAGGACGGGGCAGCGGCTCCCACAGCTCGGCGGGGAACAGCTGGTCCTCGGTCGCGGGGGTCATGGGCGGCTCCTGGTCTGGGCCCGCCAGGGCGGGACGGGAGGGGGGAGGGGCGGTGCGAGATCCCCGGGGACGGTCCTGCGGGTCACCGATTCCGGGGCGGCACCCGTGACCTGGCGGAAGGCGCGGGAGAAGCCGCTGGCGTGGGCGAAGCCCATGCGTCGGGCCACCGTCTTCACCGGCATCCCGGCGGCGAGCAGATCCTCCGCCTGCTCCGCCCGCACCTGGTTCCGCCAGCTCACGAACCCGGTGCCGGTCGCCTCCCGGACGGCGCGCTCGAGCGTGCGACGGTGGGGGCAGGGCGCGGTCGCGCCGCCCTCCAGACGCTCCCAGGTCGCCGGCGACCAGCTCCCGGCCGGGTCCCGGATCACCCGCTCGCGCAGCAGGTCCACCGGTGCCGGGGCGCCGCCGTCGAGGCGCAGCACGCCGGTGCGCTGCACGAGGCCGGCCAGCGCTCGCGGCAGCGCGGTCTCGTCGAAGCCCGGAGGTCGCAGCGCCGAAGAGCCGGCGACCGCATGATGCTCCGCGCGCAGCCGCGTCCGCGCCGGCAGGTACATGAGCTCGATGCGCCCCTCCGCCCCGTCGAGGGAGAGCCCGGTCCCGTGATGGAACACGGGCAGAGCGACACCCGCCTCCCGGGTGAGGATCCGGTGCGGCACCCCCGGCGGCACCGCGAGCGCCATGTGCTCGGCCAGGTCCACCGCGGCGCAGCCCCCGGCCACATCGCGGACCATCACGGTGGCCGGCCCGAAGGCGGCGATCACCAGCACGTGCTCGTCCCGGTTGGTGACCCATTCGATGTGCGAGGTGGGAGGAGGGCGCATCCGGTGCGAGGCCCCGCCGGCCATCCGCGAGCGGACCGCCTCTCCGAGTGCCCGCAGGCGGGACTCCGCGGGGCGCAGATCCGTCGTGCCCGCCACGGAGAGCGCCAGCAGCGCGGCCGCGAGGCCCCGGTCCACCTCGACCACCGGGCTCCCTGTCGGCGAACCGGTCCCGGGCGCGCCGCGCGGCGGCAGGAAGACGGGATGCAGGAGCGTCCCGGCGGGGACCTCGACGGTGTGCCGCTGCCCCGCGCGGAGCAGCAGGGCGCTGTCGGCAGGCACCGCGAGAGGGCGTGCCTCCTCTGCACCGGGCACTGCGTCGGACACTCCGACGCGCGCGCACCCGGTGCGGCACCACAGCACCAGATCGGCCTCGGCGTGCACGCGCGGGCGGAGGCGCACGGTGCGCGGCAGGGTGGTCGCCGCTGCGCCGCCGCGGTCCGGTGTCGCGATCGGATACGTGATGGCCTCCTCCGTGTGGTCCCACCGATGTAGCTGAGGCTTACCTTACTAGGGGCTGCGCGTCGACCGCCGCCCAGCGCACCCTCTCGAGCGAAGGACCCATCGTGCCCCTGCACCTCACCCGCCGTCATGCCCTCACCGCCCTCGGCGCCGCCGGACTCGGCGGCCTCGCCGCCGCCTGCGGCACCGGCGCCGACGGAGACGCCGCGGCCGCGGAGGACGCCGCCGCCCCGGACGCCTCGCGCGTGCCCGCCGGTGAGGGCGCCACCACCTACCCGCTCGAGCTGGTCTCCCCCTTCGGCACCACCACCCTCGAGGAGCGTCCCTCCCGGATCGCGGTCGTCTCCGGCATCCAGGACCTCGAGGCCGTGCTCGCCCTCGGCGCCTTCCCGGTGATCACCGATGAGATCTGGACCCCGTGGCAGCGCGAGGCGATGGAGGGCCACGAGGTCGAGGAGTACGACATCTGGGCCGATGCCGGCCTGCCCCTCGAGCAGCTCCTCGCCGCCGCCCCCGATCTCATCGTCGCGACCACCTACGGCAGCCTCGACCAGGACTTCGAGCGGCTCGCGCAGATCGCCCCGGTCCTGACCATGGAGTCCTACGAGGACCAGGAGTCCTGGGAGTACGACTGGCGGGACGTGATCCGTCGGGTCGGCCTCGCCCTCGACCTCGCGCAGACCGCCGAGCGCGTCGTCGAGGAGACCGAGCAGCTCGCCGTGGACACCGCTGCCGCCCACCCCGAATGGCAGGGCACCACCCTCTCCTTCGTGCTCAACCGCGGCGAGCAGGCCGGCATCTCCGTCTCGAACTACACCGGCTCCGTCGTCGAGGAGGTCGCCACGTCCTGGGGCTTCGCCCCGCAGCCGCAGGCCGACGCCCTCGCCGCCGCCCAGGGCGACGTCAGCCTCGAGAACCTGGACATGATCGAGGCGGATCTCGTGGTGATCGCCCAGCATGGAGGCCACGGCACGCCCGAGGAGGCACAGGCGTGGCTCGAGGCCAACCAGCTGTACCAGTCCCTGCCGGCCGTGCAGGAGGGACGGGTCGCGATCATCGAGCCCGACGAGGACGGCACCCTCCCCATCGCCTGGGGCTTCGACTACCCCAATGCGCTCTCGACCCCCTGGACGGTCGCGAAGTTCTCCGAGGCCGTCGCGCCGGTCCTCGGGTGAGCACGGCGACCACGGCGGCGCCGGGACGGCCGCACCGCGGTGCCCCAGCTCGGCCGGCCCGCCGCCGCGGTCGGCGGGCCGTCGGCCTCACCGCAGCGGCGCTGGTCGTCCTGCTGCTGCTGGCTGTGGCCTGCTCGATCGCGGTCGGGGCGCGGGAGGTGGCCGTCCTGGACGTGCTGCGCGCTGAGCTGGGGGTGGAACTCGTCGTGGATCCCGACGAGCGCTACATCGTGCTGTCCATGCGGGTGCCGCGCAGCCTGACCGCCCTCGCCGTCGGCGCCGCCCTCGGTGTCGCGGGGGCGCTCGTGCAGGCCCTGACCCGCAACCCTCTCGCCGACACCGGCATCCTCGGGGTCGACGCGGGCGCCGCCTTCTCCGTCACCCTCGGCATCGCCCTCACGGGCGTGGTGGGCATCAGCGGCTATGCCTGGTTCGCCTTCGCCGGCGCGCTGCTCACCACCGTCGCGGTGCACCTCATCGGCGCGACCGGCCGCTCCGGCCCCGACCCGCTGCGCCTGGTGCTGGCGGGCCTCGCCCTCGGCGCCGTGCTCAGCGGCATCACCGGGATGGTGACCCTCGCCGATCCCGACACCTTCGACGCCATGCGCTCCTGGACGGTGGGCACCCTCGAGAACCGCGGCACCGCCCACCTGCTGCCGATGCTCCCGTATCTCGGCCTCGGAGGGCTGCTGGCCCTGGCCTGCGCCGGCTCGCTGAACGCCCTCGCGCTCGGGGACGAGGTGGCCATCGCCCACGGCGTGCCCGTGCGCGCCGTGCGCGTCGCGGTGATCGCGGCGATCACCCTGCTGGCCGGGAGCGCGGTGGCGATCTGCGGCCCGATCGGCTTCGTGGGGCTGATGGTGCCGCACGTGATCCGCTGGTGCGTGGGCCCGGACCAGGTGCGGCTGCTGCCGCTGAGCGCCCTCGGCGGTGCCGTGCTGCTGCTGGCCGCGGACGTGCTCGGACGTGTCCTGGTGGCGCCCGCGGAGATGCCCGCCGGGGTGGTCACCGCCTTCGTCGGCGCCCCGGTGCTGATCGTGCTGGTGCGCGCGCGCAGGAGGCTGAGCGGGCTGTGACCGACCTCGACCGCCGCCCGGCCGTGCTCTCGGCGCACCGGGACCGCTTCCTCCACCTCGCCCTGGGCCCGGTGCGGCTCCGCCTCGAGCGCCGGGCGCTGCGCCTGTCCGCCGTGCTGCTGCTGACGGGGGCCGTGGTGAGCCTGCTCGCCCTGATGCTCGGGGACTACCGCCTCTCCGGGCAGCAGGTGTTCGCTGCGCTCGCCGGGCGGGGCGACGAGATCACCACGGTCATCGTCCGGGACTGGCGCCTCCCGCGAGCCCTCGCCGCCCTCGTGTTCGGCGCCGCGCTCGCCGTCTCCGGCGCCGTGTTCCAGTCCCTCACCCGCAATCCCCTGGCCAGCCCCGACATCATCGGCTTCTCCACCGGCTCGTACACCGGGGCGCTGCTGGTGCTGCTCGTGCTCGGCGGTGGCTACCTGCAGGTCGCGGCCGGGGCGATCACCGGCGGCATCGCCACGGCGCTGGTGATCTATGTGCTCGCCCACCGCCGCGGGATGCAGGGCTTCCGCCTGATCATCGTCGGCATCGCGGTCTCCTCCATGCTCGGCGCGCTGAACTCCTATCTGCTGCTGGTCGCGCGGCGCGAGATCGCCCTCGGCGCCGCGATCTGGGGAGCCGGGTCCCTCGCGAGCGTCGACACGACCATGCTGCGGTGGGGCACGCTCGCCATCGGCCTGCTGCTCGCCCTCGTCGCGACCGTCGCCCCGGCCCTGCGGGAGCTCGAGCTGGGCGACGATGTCGCCCTCGCTCACGGGGTGGTGAGGCGGCGCGTCTGGGCCGTCGCCGTGGTCGCGGGCGTGGCGCTGACCGCCGTGGTCACTGCGGCCTGCGGGCCGATCGCCTTCGTGTCCCTGGTGGCGCCCCAGATCGTCCGGCGCCTCGCGGGACAGGGCGATGCCCCGCTCGTGCCCACCGCCCTGCTGGGCGCGGTGCTGCTGGGCGCCGCCGACCTGGTGGGCCAGCACGCCCTGCCCCAGCCGGTGCCCGTGGGCCTGGTGACCGTCGTGGTCGGCGGCTGCTACCTGCTCCATCTGATCCTGCGCGAGAGGCGCCGACGGCGCCCCTGACCCCCGCCCCTGCGCCTCCCTTCCCGCCCTGCCCCTGCCGATCCCTGACCCCGCCCCGTTCGAGAGGAACCCCTGTGCGCTCCCTGCGAGACTGGACCTTCTACCCCATCACCACCCGCGAGCTGGTGGTGCGCGCCGCCGTCGACGTGACCCCGGCGATGCGCCGCGTCACCCTGGGCGGCCCCGGCCTGGCGGCGCACACCGCCCCCTCCGGCCACCGCGTGCAGGCCTTCCGCTCCGACGGCTTCGACGACGAGTTCAAGCTGTTCCTGCGCCATCCCGAGGAGCCCGTCGCCCTGGTGCCCGCGCAGCTCGACGGCGTGCTCGACTGGCCGCGCCACCCTCACCTGATCTCCCGCACCTACACCGCTCGGCGCTGGGACCAGGGCGCTCAGGAGCTGGACGTGGACCTGGTGCTGCACGGGGACGGGCCCGCAGCGGCCTGGGCGCGCACGGTGCAGGTCGGGGACAGCGTGCAGATCGCCGGCCCGAAGATGTCCGGCACCCATCCCCGCGGGGCGGACTGGTCGCTGATCGTGGGCGACGAGACCGCGCTGCCGGCGATCGGCCGCTGGCTCGAGGAGTTCCCCGAGGGGGCACGGGCGCAGGTGTTCGTCGAGGTGGGGGAGGACTCGCACCGTCAGGAGCTGACGGTGCCGGAGGGGGTGGAGCTCACCTGGCTGGTGCGCGAGGGCGCCCCGGCGGGGTCCACCAGCCTCCTGTTCGACGCCGTCCGCGCCGCCCCCTGGTGGCCGGGCACGGTGTTCGCCTGGGCGGCGGGGGAGGCTCTGACCCTCGCCCCGCTCCGCCGCTGGCTGCGCCGTGAGAAGCAGCTCGACCCCGAGCAGCTCGACGTCACCGGGTACTGGCGCCGGCCCGCCGCCACGGACTCCTCGGGCCCCGCGGAGGCCACCGGCGGAGCCCTCCCCGGGGGTGCCGAGCCGTCGGGCGACGGCTCCATCGAGAAGGTCGCGACGGCTGCGGCGGCCGCGACCGGTCCGGAGGAGTCGGCCCCCGGGGCCGAGCCCCAGGAGGACGAGGATCTGCTCCACGCCGCCGAGCTGGTGGGCCCGATGGCGCTGCGGATCGCCGCCACGATCGGCCTCGGCTCCCACCTCGCCGACGGCCCGGCGACCACCGCCGAGCTCGCCGCACGCAGCGGCTGCTCCGAGAGCGGTCTGTCGCATCTGCTGCGCTATCTCGAGGCCATCGGGATCGTGCAGCGTGACAGGCGTGACAGGGAGGCATCCGGCACCTGGTGCTGGGTCTTCACCGCCCGCGGGCTCGAGATGAGCGACGAATGGTACGAGGACCGCCTGCGGCTGGACGGCCCCCACGGGCTCGAGCAGCTCGCGATCCTCGGCCTGCTGCGTGCCGTGCGCACCGGAGTCGGCGCCGACGTCGAGCAGGTGCTGGAGGGGCTCGGCATCGTCGAGGCGTCGACCCGGCACCAGCGGCGGCAGGACCGGCTGCGGGCGGAGGCCGACCGTGCCGTCTTCCTGGCCGGCCCGCTCGCGGAGGCGGAGGCGCTCGCCGACTGGTCCGCGCTGCGGATCTCGGGGCGTGGGGCCGACGAGATCGCCCTTGCCCTGCGCCGTGCGCGACCTGCGGCAGAGCTGTCGGTGCTGGTGGATCCGACGGACGCCGAGGCGATGCGCGAACGGCTCGCCGGCGCCGCCGTCACCGTCGAGGAGCAGGGGCTGTTCGCCCCGTCGCCGAGCCCGGCGGACGCTCATCTCCTGGTGGACCTGCTGGACCGCTATCCGGACGATGCCGCGATCGCGGTGCTGCGCGCCGCAAGGGCGGCCTGCGGCGGCGGGCGCGTGGTGCTGGTGGGCGAGGCGCTCGAGGACGAGGCGCTGGACGAGCACGAGTGCGAGGACGATCTGCTCGCGTTCGCCCGGGGCGAAGCGGGGCTGCGCACCCGCGCCGAGCGCGACGAGCTGGTGCGCCGGGCCGGTCTCGAGGTCGTCTCGGCCTCGAGCGTGGGATGGGGGTTCGATGTCCGCGTCCTCGCCTGAACCCGTGGGGCAACGCCCGGTGCTCGGCGTCGAGCAGGTGACCCTCGGTTACGGCGAGCGGGCGATCTCACGCGACCTCGACCTGCAGATCCGGCCCGGCTCCTTCACCGTGATCCTCGGCCCCAACGCCTGCGGCAAGTCGACGCTGCTGCGGTCGCTCGCGCGGGTGCTGACCCCGTCGGCGGGCCGCATCGTGCTGGACGGGAAGGATCTGCACCGCCTGCGCGCCCGGGACGTCGCCCGCCGGCTGGGTCTGCTGCCCCAGACCGCGCTCGCCCCCGACGGGATCACCGTCGTCGACCTCGTCTCGCGGGGTCGGTTCCCGCATCGCAGCCTGGTGCGCCGCTGGACTGACGAGGACGACGCCGCCGTCGAGCGCGCCCTGGCCGCCACCCGCACCGTCGAGCTCGCCGACCGCCTCGTGGACGAGCTCTCCGGTGGCCAGCGGCAGCGGGTCTGGGTGGCGATGCTGCTCGCACAGGAGACCGAGCTGATGCTGCTGGACGAGCCGACCACCTTCCTCGACATCGCCCACCAGTACGAGCTGCTCGAGCTGCTGCGGGGCTTCCACGAGCACGGGCGCACCCTCGTCGTGGTCCTCCACGACCTCAACCAGGCCGCGCGCTACGCGACCGACCTGGTGGTGATGCACGAGGGCGAGGTGGTGACCACCGGGGCACCGCAGGACGTGGTCACCCCCGCGCTGCTGCGGGACGTCTTCTCGCTGGACTGCCTCGTGGTGCCCGATCCCGCCTCCGGCACCCCCATGGTGGTCCCGACGGTTTGTACTCGATAATTCCCCGGGTGTCATTCTCCGAGGTGCCATTCTCGGTAAAAGTTTCACCAAGCAATGGCTCGGACTTGGCATCGAACTGACCGGAAGTGCTGGTGGGACGGGCACGGTGGGGGAGGGTCGACGCCCGTCGTCGGCCGCACTCTTCCCCGCCCCTTCCCCCGTGGCCGTCCTCAGGAGCCCCCGAATGCCTGCACCCGCCCGTGTCCCCACCCATCGTGCCGACGGCTCCGCGGTGTACTTCCACGGCCTCCGCGTGGCCCCGAAGATGGCGGCCGCGACCGGCGGCGCCGTGATCGCGGCCGGCCTGGGCATCTCCGGGGCCGGGGTCGCCACCGCCGATACCGGTGTCTGGGACAAGGTCGCCCAGTGCGAGTCCGGCGGCAACTGGTCGATCAGCACGGGCAACGGCTACTACGGAGGGCTCCAGTTCTCCCCTTCCACCTGGAAGGCCTTCGGCGGCCACGAGTTCGCGAGCCAGGCGAACCAGGCCACGAAGTCCGAGCAGATCGCC
>NZ_JBQDLF010000078.1:0-9700 GCF_052095815.1 Brachybacterium sp.
GGCGCAGGATCCCGGAGAAGGTCACGAACGCGCCGGTGTCGCTGGTGGCCTCGACGAGGTCGATCGAGACCATGAAGTCGATGCCGGTCAGGGACGAGAGCTCCTCGGTGGCACGCTGCGCGTAACGCGGATCCGTGGTGATGCCGGTCCCGATCGCGGTGGCCCCGAGGTTGATCTCCTGGAACGCCGACGCGGTGCGGGTGAGTCGCTCGACGTCCTCCTCGATCGTGGTGGCCCAGGCGTTGAACTCCTGGCCCACGGTCATCGGGACCGCGTCCTGCATCTGGGTGCGACCCATCTTCAGGATCTCGGAGTACTCCGCGCCCTTGGTGCGGAGGGTGGAGATCAGATGCTCCATCGAGTCCACCAGAGCCGGGAACGTCAGCAGGATCGCCAGCCGCAGCGAGGTGGGGTACACGTCGTTCGTGGACTGGGAGAGGTTGACGTGGTTGTTCGGATGGAGGTGCTCGTACTCGCCCTTGGCGTGACCGAGGATCTCCAGCGCCCGGTTCGCGATCACCTCGTTCGCATTCATGTTGGTGCTCGTGCCGGCGCCGCCCTGGATCATGTCCACCACGAAGTGCTCGTGGAGCTCACCGCCGGCGATCTCGGAGCAG
Source organism: Brachybacterium sp. (assembly GCF_052095815.1). Classification (NCBI taxonomy): domain Bacteria; kingdom Bacillati; phylum Actinomycetota; class Actinomycetes; order Micrococcales; family Dermabacteraceae; genus Brachybacterium; species Brachybacterium sp. Next base: position 618 of record NZ_JBQDLF010000078.1, read on the forward strand.
GCCTGCTCGATAGCGGCCGCTCGCTCGTCATCGAGCGCTCCGAGACCGTGATTCGCGCGGGCCGTGGCCCGTTTGACCTGGGCGAGTGCCTCGATCAGTCGGGGGAAGTGGCTCAGCGCCACATCGGTGATGTGGAAATTCTCCTGCGCACGCAGGGTCTGGACACCGTAGTAGGCATCGGCGGGCACTTCGCGATCGCCGAGCAGATCATGCTCCGTGCGGGTCGCAGTACCGGTCATCGCACCGGGGATGGTCATGTGAAGGAGTCCTCCAGGTCGCTCTGCGGTCGACGGCGCTGCCGACCACGGCCAGGGTAGCCGCGTCGGGGCCGACGCGAGGACCGTACGGCGTGGACCGTACGATGGGTCCGTGTCCGAGCGTCGTTCCCCCACCACCCTCGCCGCCGCCTTCCAGCGGCAGGCGGTGCTGACTCTTGCCCTGTGCGCACTGGGTGCGGTCGTGGCGATCGCCGTGCTCGCCTCCGTGCCGCTGGCCGGGCTGCTGCTGGCCGCGCTGCTGGGGGTGCTCGCCGTGCTGAGAGCGGTGCTTCCGGTGCGGGCGGTCGGGGCGCTCGCGGTCCGCTCCCGAGGGCTGGACGTGGTGGTGCTGCTGCTGCTCGCCATCTCCCTTGCTGTGCTGTCCGCCTCGCCCAACCTCTGAGCTCCGGCCTGACGCCACCTCTCCGCTGACGTCTCCGCTGACGCCAGCTCTCCGCTGACGTCACTGCGGTCCTCCTCGTTGACGGACGTGCTGCGCCGCGGCGCAGCAGCACCGCGCGGACCGGTCGGCGCGGTGAAGCGTCAGGCTGTGAGGCGTCAAGCGGCCCGCGGAGTGTTCCAGGTCCCGGCGCGTGTGGCACGATCGGTGGGTGCCCACCGACTCCACCCGGCTCCATGCCGTGTTCGACCTCGCCATGAGGATCGGCGAGGGCCTGCTCACCAACGGCGCCGCGGCCTCCGAGGTCACGGCGACCGTGCTGCGGGTGACCAGCTCCTCCGGTCTTCGCAACGTCTCGGTGCAGGTGACGTTCAACGAGGTGACGATCTCCTACCTGGCGGACGAATCCGCCACTCCCTTCACCAGGGTGCGCTCCGCGAGCGAACGGGTGCAGGACTTCGCCCGGCTGGCCGCCTTCGAGGACATCTCCCACGGCTACCTCTCCGGAGAGCTGCCGCTGGACGAGGCGCGCCGTCAGGCCTCCGCGATCCCGCAGCGCCAGCCTCTGTACCGCATCCCCCTGGTGGTCGCCGGCTTCGCCGTCATGGGCGGGGCCGCGGCGCTCTTCTTCGGAGCGGGCAGCCTCGTGGTGCTTGCGGCGACCCTCTCCGCCGGGCTGCTGATCGCGATCGGCGAGCTGTTGGCGCGATGGAACATCCCGCCCTTCTACAGCCAGGTGCTGGGGGGCTTCATCGCGGTGGGGGGCGCAGTGCTCGTGGCCCTGCTCGATGAGAGCGCGAACCCTTCGACGGTGGTGATCTCCTGCATCATCGTGCAGCTGGCCGGGCTGAGCTCGATCAGCGCCGTCCAGGACGCGGTCACCGGCTGGTATGTCACCGCGGCCGGACGCATGCTCGAAGCGCTGATGCTCACCGTCGGCCTCGTGGCCGGGGTCCGCGGAGGCATGCTGCTCGCCGACCTGGTCGGCGCGGATATCTCGGTCAGCGCAGCCCTTCCCCTCACCCTCACCACAGCGGTGGTGGTGATCATCTCCGGGCTGGGCATGGGGCTCGGCTACGGGGTCGGCACGCAGGTGCCCGCCCGGCTGCTCTTGTTCGCGGCGCTGGTCGCTGGGAGCTCCGGGATCCTCGCGCATCTGCTGTCCGGCCTGCTGCTGGACCGCACCGTCGCCGTCGCCCTGGCGGCCTTCGGCACCGGCATGGTCTCCACGGCGCTCGCAGATCGGCTGCGCGCCCCGTCCCTCGCCTTCGTGATGGCCGGCGTGATCCCGCTGGTCCCCGGCAGCCTCATCTACCGCGGCCTGCTGGGGCTGGGCGATGATCTCGGCACCGGCGTCGCCGATCTGCTGGGAGCCGCCGAGATCGCGGTCTCGATCGCGGCCGGGGTGGTGCTGGGGCAGCTGCTCGCCTCGCGCCTGATGCCCTACATCCGCCGCACCGGGATCGCGTACACCCCGGCGATCTCCTCGCCGTTCACCACGCTGCGCCGCCGCCGCCTCTCTCTGGGCTCGCGCGGGCAGCGGCGTCGTCGTGGCGCGCCGGTGATCGAGCCGTCTACGATGACCGGCGAGATGACAGCGCTGTCCTCCACGATGTTCGAGGACCCGTCCTTCCTGGCGGATCTCGATCCGCCCTCGGACCTCGAGGACGGTTCGCGGCGGCGCACCGACCCCGAGGAGCCCTCGTGAGCACCACCGCCTTGAGCACCACCGCCGTGAGCGCCACCGCACAGATCGCCGTCGGCGGATATTCGCGCAGCGGCACGGGCCGCGGCCCGGGTCTGACCCTGCTGAAGCTCACCCTCGAGGATCCCCACGCCGTGCCTGCGGTGGAGCAGCTGGCGGTGGTGGATCTCGCCGATCCCTCCTTCGTGCTCTGGAACGAGGACGGCACGCTGCTGTACGCGGTGCTCGAAGGGGACCCCACCCGGGTGGCCGCGGTGCGGGTGAGCGCCGACGGGTGCGCGGCGGAGGTGCTCGGAGAGCTTGCCGTGGACGGCTCCGGGGGCTGTCATCTGAGCTTCGGCACGGACCGGTCCACGCTGGTCATCGCGCAGTACGGGGCGGGCAGTGTCGTCACGGTGCGGCTGGATGCGGACGGCGTCCCCCTCGAGCAGATCGATCTGGACGACCATCACGACTACAGCGACGGAGAGGACCCGCATCCGCACCAGGTGGTCCCGCTGCCCGGCACCGGCGTGCTCGCAGTGCCGGATCTCGGCCTGGATCGGGTGCTGCTCTACCGCCAGGACGTGGAGGGAATGATCAACCTCAGCGGGGAGATCCCGCTGCGGCGGGGCAGCGGACCACGACATCTCGCCCCGGACCACGAATCGGAGCAGCTCTACATCGCCTGCGAGCTCTCCGGGATGGTCGCCACCGCATCCCGGGACGAGCCCGCACCGCAGCTCACCCGTGGCGCCGCCGGCCGGGACCCCCGGACCGGGCATCGCTGGAGCGTGCGCTCGATGACCCCGGCCAGCAGTCATGAGGGTCCCAATGCGCTCTCCCACATCGAGCTCGCGGCAGAGGAGTCGCTGCTGGTGGTGGCCAACCGGGGCCCGGACACGCTCTCCCTGCTCTCGCTGGCCATGACGCGCCCGCAGCTGGTGGCGGAGATCGAGGTCGGAGCGCATCCGCGGCACTTCACCCAGTGGGGCGAACTGATCCTGGTCGCCGCGCAGGACGGGGACCGCATCGATGTGCTCAGGCGCGCGGGGGAGCGGCTCGAGGTGGTGGGGGAGCCGATCCCTGCTCCGTCGGCGGCCTGCCTCGCGGTGCGTCCCTGAACGCCGCTCCTCGGCTCTTGTCGAGATGACGGTTAGACTCTCGGACGCCGAGCCGGACAGGGCGCGCTTCCCGCTGCGCCGCCGGCTCCTCACCGCTTCGGAAGGAACCCCCATGATCTCTGCCGCTTCTCCCGCCGCCGTAGCGCGACTCGGAGCAGATCCGGCCGCGGTCGAGCTGTCCGCCGCCCCGGACCGCTCGGAGGCCGCGGATCACGCCGCACAGCTGTTCATCGAGTCCTTCGGCTACGAGCCCGACGGAGTGTGGTCCGCGCCCGGCCGGGTCAACATCATCGGCGAGCACGTCGACTACCAGGACGGGCTGTGCCTGCCGATGGCGATCTCGCACCGCTGCTTCGCGGCGGCGGCGCGCACCCCCACGGATCGGCTGCGGGTGCGCTCGGCGCAGGACGAGACGGTCCTGGACATCGATGCGCGTGCGCTCACGCCCGAGGCTGTCACCGGCTGGCCGGCCTATGTGGCGGGTGTGCTGTGGGCGCTGCGCTCCCGGATCTCGGGGGCCTCGACCCGCGGGATGGACATCATGATCGACGGTCAGGTGCCGCTGGGTGCCGGGCTCTCCAGCTCCGCGGCGCTCGAATGCGCCGCTGCCGAGGCCATCGAGGCGCTGCTGAGCCTCGGCACCGAGCCGCTGGACCGGGTGCGGGCTGCGATCACCGCCGAGACCGACTTCGCCGGGGCCTCCACCGGCGGTCTGGACCAGTCCGCCTCGGTGCTCTCACGCGAGGGGCATGCCCTCTTCCTAGACTGCCGTGACTTCTCCACCCGTCCGGTGCCGTGGGACCTCGCTTCGCAGGGCCTCGCCCTGCTGATCACGGACACCCGCGCCGAGCACTCCCATGTCGATGGCGAGTACACGGCACGCCGTGCGGACAGCGAGCGCGCGGCGCAGGCCCTGGGCGTGCCGACGCTGCGGGACGTCGACCCCGCACAGCTGGACGAGCAGCTCACCCGGATCGACGACGAGGTGGTGCGCCGTCGCGCCCATCACGTCATCACCGAGATCCAGCGGGTGCGGGAGTTCGACGCCCTGCTCGCCGCCGGCACCGTGCGCGAGCAGGTGACGGACCTCGGCGCCCTGCTGAACGCCTCGCACGACTCCCTGCGCGAGGACTACGAGGTGACCGTCCCGCAGCTCGACGTCGCGGTCGAGGCCGCGCGGGGGGCGGGTGCCCACGGTGCGCGGATGACAGGCGGCGGCTTCGGCGGCTCGACCATCGCTCTGGTCGAGGCGCAGCAGGCCCCGCAGGTCGCGGCGGCGATCGCTGCGGCATTCGCCGAGCATGGCTTCGACGCCCCGGAGTTCTTCCTGGCACTGCCCTCGGAAGGCGCCGGGCAGGACCGCTGACACGCCGGCCACGTCTGCAGACGCCGACTGCGACAGCCGAGGGGGACCAGATCCTGCTGGTGACCACCGGATTCGACGAGGCCGCTGCGCTCGGCGTGCGGGTGATCTCCTTGCCGCGTCCGGAAGGGTGGAGCGGCAGGAACTGGCCGCTCTGAACGAGGCTGCTTCTCCCCGCTGACCGAGAACACCGTGCCCACCCTGGCCCCGTCGCCCTCGCTCTCACCGCGTCTGAGCAGGGCGCCTCGCCCGCGACCGCACCGCGTCGAGGATCCCGAGCACTCCCGAGGCCGTCAGGGCGAGGGAGCCCGCCACCCACAGGGCCGAGCCGATGAACGGTCGACCAACCACCATTCCTCCGGTCGGCCGATTGTTCGCCTCATCCCAGCCGTCCCACATCAACCGTGGGGGATCCAGGACGAGGGTCGCCGGCAGGATGACCAGCGTGAGAGCGGCGACGAAGGCGACGACCGCCCAGAGAGCCGGCCAGCGCGGGATCCACACCGTCGCGGCGGCGACCAGCACGATCGCCCAGATCGGGAGCATCAGGGGCAGGGAATCGGTGGTCCCCGGCTGGCCGGCGCTGGTCATGAGGAACGCGTCGAAATCAGGATCGCTGGAGACGCTGACGGGCACCACCAGGGTGATCACCAGGGCGGCGACCGCCACCAGCGGGAGCATCCTGCGCGGAGTTCTCATGCGCCGACCCTAGAACGTTGCCGGAGGGGAGGCCAGCCAGGCCCTCACCCCGCCCAACAGGCGCTCCTTCACCGCGACCGGCGCGGCCGAGATCCGGATCGAGGACGCAGCGAGGTCCGCGATCTCGGCGTCGTCGAAGCCGATCTCCCGCGCGGTCTCATACTGGTCCAGCAGGCGAGAGCCGAACAGCAGCGGGTCATCGGCGCCCAGGGCGATCTGGGCCCCGGCATCCACCAGGCGGCGCAGCGGAACGTCGGCCGCCTGTTCCACCACCCCCAGCGAGGCGTTGGAGGCGGGGCACACCTCCAGACCGATCCCGGCCTCGACCACCCGCTCCAGCAGAGCCGGGTCCTCTGCGGCGCGCACCCCGTGGCCCAGGCGGTGCGGGTGCAGATGCTCCACCACGTCCTCCAGATGCTCGGGTCCCAGCAGCTCCCCACCGTGCGGCACCGACATCAGCCCCGCGTCGCGAGCGATCCGGAAGGCCAGCGCGAAGTCTGCAGTGGTGCCGCGCCGCTCGTCATTGGAGAGACCGAAGCCGACCACCGGGCCGACGTGCCGCGCCGCCAGCCGGGCGAGGGTCCGCGCATCCAGGGGGTGACGGGTGCGGGAGGCGGCGATGACGATCCCGATGCTCACCCCCGTCTCCTGCTCGGAACGGGCGGCCTGGTCCAGCACGATCTCGATCGCCGGGGTCAGACCGCCGACGAAGGGCCCATAGCTGGTGGGGTCCACCTGCAGCTCGAGCCGCCCGGAACCCTCGGCAGCATCGTCCTCGGCCGCTTCGTGCAGGATCCGGCGCATGGCCGACTCGGAATCGACCACCGCCCGCGCCGCGTCGTACTGGCGCTGGAAGCGGAACCAGCCGCGGCGCGTGGGCTCGACCTGCAGCGCGACGTCGTCGGTGAGCGAGCGGGGCAGTCGGATGCCCCGCTCGTCCGCCAGCTCCAGGAGCGTCTGCTGGCGCATCGACCCCGTGAAATGCAGGTGCAGGTGCGCCTTGGGCAGTGCCGCGAGATCGCGGCCTGCACCATCTGCCGGACTCATCCGGCCAGGAGCGCTGCCACCCGGTCGATGCCCTCGGCGATGTCCTCATCGGCCAGGGCGTAGGAGAAGCGCAGGTGACCAGGGGCGCCGAAGGCCTCACCCGGCACCGCGGCGACCTCCGCCTCCTCGAGGATCACAGCCGCCAGCTCTGCCGAGGTGGTGATCTTCCGCCCGCGGATCTCGCGGCCGAGCACTCCGGAGACATCCGGGAACACGTAGAACGCGCCGGTGGGGGTGGGGACCGTGAACCCGGGTACCGCGGAGAGCTTCTCCACGATCAGGCGACGTCGACGATCGAACGCCTCGCGCATCTGCTCGACGGGCTCAGTGGGGCCGGTGAGCGCCGCCAGGGCCGCCCGCTGGGCGATGTTGTTGACGTGCGAGGTGAGGTGGGACTGCAGGTTGGTCGCCGCCTTGATGATGTCGGCCGGGCCGACCATCCAGCCCACCCGCCAGCCGGTCATCGCGAAGGACTTCGCCACCCCACCCAGCAGCACTGTGGTCTCGGCGAGCTCGGGCACCGCCTTGAGGACCGAGGTGAAGGGCATCTCGTCGTAGGTGAGGGACTGGTAGATCTCATCGGTGACCACCCAGATCCCGTGCTCGAGCGCCCAGCGCCCGATCTCGGTGACCTGCTCGGGGGTCAGCACCACCCCGGTGGGGTTCGAGGGGGAGCAGAGCACCAGGGCGCGTGTGCGCTCGGTGCGGGCCGCCTCGAGCTGGTCGATGGTCGGCACATAATTCTGGTCCACCCCGGCCAGCACCGGCACCTCGACCGCTCCGGTCTGCCGGATCGCCTCGGGGTAGGTGGTCCAGTAGGGGGCCGGCAGCAGCACCTCGTCGCCCGGGTCCAGCAGGGTCGCGAAGGTCTGGAACACGGCCTGCTTGCCACCGTTGGTGACGAGCACCTGGGAGGGCTGGATCTCCAGACCGGTGGTGCCCGAGAACGCCTCGGCCAGCGCCTCGCGCAGCTCCGGGAGGCCCCCGGTGGCCGAATAGCGGTGATTGCGCGGATCCTGCGCCGCCTCGATCGCGGCGTCGACGATGTGCTGCGGGGTGGGGAAGTCCGGCTCGCCGGCACCGAAGCCGATCACCGGCCGACCGGCGGCCTTGAGCGCCTTCGCGGTCGCATCGACCGCAAGGGTCGCCGACGGCTGGATCGCTCCGACCTGCTGCGAGATGCGGGCGTGCTGAGGGGTGTGCGGGCTGGTCGCGGAGATGCTGGCATCGTCGTTGGTCACCCGCCTATCGTGGCAGAGCACGCGATCAGTCGCCAGGTCCGACCCCATTCGGACACGGGGGAATACGGCGGGGGAGAACGCTGGGGGACCGTTCCTGGAGCAGATGTGATGTGATCTGCTGCCAGCCGATTCGCACGAGGTCCCTGCGGCTTGTATGCTGGTCGCTGGTCAGAATCACGATGCTCCTCCGGGGGCAGTGCGAAGACCTCATGAGGCCTGGTCCTCGTGAAGGGCAGTGGCGCAATTGGTAGCGCAGCGGTCTCCAAAACCGCAGGTTGCAGGTTCGAGCCCTGTCTGCCCTGCCGGTCCGGTCGGGGTCACCCGACCGGATGCGGATGACCTCGACGAGATCGGACAGCCCAGACGTGAACTCCAGCCAGAACGCCCCGTCGACGCCCACCGGTGCCGACGCCCAGGGCTCCGGGTCGAAGAACCCGTTCCTGGCCATCGGTCTGTTCATCCGCCAGATCATCGCGGAGCTCCGGAAGGTGGTCGTCCCGACCCGTCGGGAGCTGGTCCTGTACTCGATCACGGTTCTGCTGTTCGTCGTCTTCATGATCCTTCTGATCTTCGGCCTCGACTCCGTGTTCAGCTGGCTCTCCAGGATCGCCTTCACGGTTCCCGACGTGTGAGCCGCGGGCTGGCCCGCACCACGCAACGCACCGTGACCGATCAGTTCCACGCCGCCAGGAAGGCAGGTACCCGCCGATGAGCGACCAGACCTCTACCCCCGAAGAGTCCTCCACCCCCGACGAGTCCTACCAGGGTGTCGACGACTCCCTCTCCTTCTCCGCCTCCTCGCAGCCGCAGACCGCAGCGCCCCAGGTGGACGCCGACGAGCAGCCCGCCGACGAGACCGTCGATGAGGCGCCGGAGGCCGACGACTCCGCAGCGGAGCAGGATCCCGAGACCCTCGGCGAGTCCGAGCCCGTCGAGGACTCGCAGGATGAGTCCTCCGAGCAGGACGAGCCGACCGAGGGCGAGTCGGACTCCGCCGAGCAGCCGGAGGACGCCGAGCAGGCAGAATCCGCTGAGGAGTCCGAGGAGCCCGAGGAGGAGGACCCGCTGGTGCAGCTCAAGATGCATCTGCGCTCCTCCTTCGGCGAGTGGTACGTCGTCCACTCCTACTCCGGTCACGAGAATCGCGTGAAGACCCAGCTGGCCACGCGTACCGAGACCCAGGACATGGAGGACTACATCTTCGAGGTCCAGGTCCCGATGGAGGACGCGACCGAGGTCAAGAACGGCCAGAAGAAGATCGTCCGCCG
>NZ_JBQDLF010000079.1:0-9594 GCF_052095815.1 Brachybacterium sp.
CCGCAGCGTGAACACCCGCCCCAGCAGGGTCATTCACCACGAACCGCGAAGAGCCTCATAAGGTGACATTCGGCCGTCTCCTCCTGAGGGGGGCGAGCGGTGAGTTCTCGCCCGCCGAGGGTGATGGACCGCGACTCGGTATCGCTGGTTCGGTGCCGCATCTCGGCTCGGTGGATCTCGGGCAGGCTGACGAGATCCTCTGCTCCAAGGGCTTCTCGGTCTCCCTGGAGGGAGTCTCACGACGACCGGGCTCACTCGTCCTCGAGGGGCGGATCACGGCGCGCGGCATCCCGATCGACCGGAAGCCGGATATCGAGATGTCGCTCGGGCTCGGCAGGAGGAGGTTCCCCGCCGAGTGGCTGCAGCGACCCGATCGGCCTGCGTCGGATGGCAGCTGGTCTGCGTTCAGGGCCGTGGTGCCTCTGGCCCGTTGGCCCCGGGGCGAGTACTTCCCACGGCTCCACCTCGAGACCCCTGAGGGATCAGCTGATCCCAGGATGATGAAGACCGTGGCGCTCTTCCGCAATGTGCGACCGATCGAGCACGAGGGGAGCGCGTACAGGGTCGGGACGAACGACAAGAATCAGGTCTGCGTTCGAAAGTCGCCAGCCAGCCGCTCTGCCGCCCGTCGCTCGTTCGCCACCGCACTCGGTGATCTCCGAGATCGTTCGGGATTCGGCAGATTGCGGCTGCTCGCTCGTGTGCTGCGGAAGCTGGAGAACAAGCCCACCTGGCTCATCGGTGAACGCTGGGACACAGCCCAGGACAATGGCGCCGCGCTGTTCAAGCATCTTGCGGCAGATGAACGTGCTGGAGTGCGGCCGGTCTACGTGATCGAGAGGAACTCGCCGGAATTCGCGTCCATGTCGCGGGCGGGCAAAGTCGTCGCGCACGGCTCTTGGCGGCACAAGCTGGAGCTGTGTCGAGCGAGTCTCCTCATCTCGGCATTCGACGTGGACACCTATATCCTTCCTCGGGACTGGGGGAAGGTCGAGTTCCTCGAGCACTTCCACTATCCGCTCGGTGGGCGCAGGGTTTTCCTGGGGCATGGCGTCTCGTATCGGACATCGCGAATCGGCTCGCTGCACAGGCTGATGTTGGGCTACGACCTCGTCGTCGCCTCCTCGGTCGGTGAGCGCGACTTCTTCGCGAAGGAGCTGTCCTACGGGCGTCGTGCGGTGAGCACGGGACTGCCTCGTTTCGACACGCTCACGCGGATGCGCAGTGACCGACGGCGCATGATCCTCTTCGCGCCGACCTGGCGGCAAGGGCTCGTCGTGCCGTCCTACCGATCAATGGGGGCGGCAGAGGACCGCGGGGAATTCATGGCGTCGCAGTACTTCAGAACGGTCCGTTCCATCCTCGAATCGCCCCGCGTCGCCGAGTTCCTGGAGGACGCGGGCGCGGAGTTGCGCTTCTTGCCTCATTACGAAGCGGCCGAGTTCTTCACGCAGAACATCAGCTTCACGGACCGGGTGAAGATGGCCGATCTGCGTGAGCATTCGTTCCAGGAATGGCTGCGTCTGTGCGACGCGTACGTCACGGACTTCTCCTCGTCGTTCTTCGACGTGGCGTTCATGCGTACTCCCATCGTGTACCTCGATGACCCGAACGATCCTGACGCGGACCTGGAACGTTCGGGCAGCTTCTTCGACGCGGAGACCGACGGGTTCGGTCCGATCGTGGAGGGCGAGGACGGTCTTGTGAACGCGTTGGCTCGGATCGCTGAGAACGGATTCGAGATGGAGCCGGAGTATCACGAGCGCGTGGAGGTCTTCTTCGAAGGGGTCCCGCTCGGCTCGAGCACGAAGAGTGTCGTGGAGGCGATCAAGGCGATATGAGCCGAGCTGCCGGAGCCGGCGCGCGCCGGTCCGGTACTGCGCCGCTGCCGAGTGTGAATGCGTCGCGCACCGAAGATGGAGGTCGTCTCGCATCCTGACAGGCATGACCGCATGGCGGACAGCGGTTTAAGCTGTCCCGGTACCCGTCGCCCCCGAGGATGCGTGCGACGACAACCATCCTTACCGGAGGAGTTCCCGTGACGCGTCCCGTCGTGCTCATCGCAGAAGAGCTGTCGCCCGCGACCGTCGAGGTCCTGGGGCCCGACATCGAGGTCAGGAATGTGGACGGCACCGACCGCCCCGCCCTGCTGGCGGCGGTCCAGGAGGCCGACGCCCTGATGGTCCGCTCCGCGACCCAGGTCGATGCCGAGGTCTACGCCGCGGCGAAGCAGCTGAAGGTCGTCGCGCGAGCCGGTGTGGGCCTGGACAATGTTGACGTGCCCGCCGCCACCAGCGCGGGCGTCATGGTCATCAACGCTCCGACCTCGAACATCACCTCCGCCGCCGAGCTCGCCGTCGCGCTGATCCTGGCCTCGATGCGCAATCTGGGTCGCGCCGACGCCTCGGTGAAGGCCGGGAAGTGGGAGCGCAAGCAGCTCACCGGCGTCGAGCTGCTGGGCAAGACGGTGGGTGTGGTGGGCTTCGGCCGCATCGGCCAGCTAGTCGCTGAACGGCTGCGCCCCTTCGGTGTGAACCTGCTGGCCTACGACCCCTACGTCAACCATGCCCGGGCCGCCGAGCTCGGGGCTCGCGTGGTCGAGCTCGACGAGCTGATGGGCGAGGCGGACGTCGTCACCGTCCACATGCCGAAGACGCCCGAGACCACCGGCCTGATCGGCGCCGAGCAGTTCGCGCTCGCCAAGCCCTCCCTGCACGTGGTCAACGCCGCCCGTGGTGGTCTGATCGACGAGGAGGCGCTGTTCGACGCGCTCAGCAGCGGCCGCATCGCCGGTGCAGCACTGGACGTGTACACCTCCGAGCCCCCGTCGGCCTCCGAGACCGCGAAGCGTCTGCTCGAGCTCGACACCGTCACCCTCACCCCGCACCTGGGCGCCTCGACCGTCGAGGCCCAGGAGAAGGCCGGCGTCGCCGTCGCGAAGTCCGTGCGCCTGGCCCTGGCCGGCGAGCTGGTCCCCGACGCGGTCAACGTCGCCGGTGGCGCGATCGACGACCTGGTGCGTCCGGGCGTCGCCCTCGCCGACCGGCTCGGCCAGCTGTTCACAGCCCTCGCCGGGGAGGCTCCCGAGCTGCTCGATATCGAAGTGCACGGCGAGATCGCCACCCACGACGTCACCGCTCTGAAGCTCTCCGCCCTGCGCGGAGTGTTCCGCTCCGTGGTCACCGAGCAGGTCAGCTACGTCAACGCACCCGTCCTCGCCGAGGAGCGCGGCATCACCGTGAAGCTGGTCACCGACGAGAACTCCGAGCGCTTCCGCAACGTGGTCACCCTGCGCGGCACCCTGCGCGACAGCTCCGTCGTCACGGTCTCCGGCACCCTCAGCGGCGTCGAGCAGGAGCACAAGCTCACCGAGGTGTTCGGCCATGCGCTGGATGTCGCGATGAGCGACCACCTGCTGATCATCCGCTATGAGGACGGCCCGGGCCTGATCGGCAAGTACGGGCTCCGTCTCGGCGAGGCCGGGATCAACATCGCCGGCATGCAGGTCTCCCGCGCCGGCAGCACCCGCGGCGCCGAGGCGCTGGTGGTCCTGAACCTCGACGAGTCCGTGGACCGCGAGTTCGCCGAGGAGCTCGGCGCCACGATCGACGCACGGTCCATCCACGCCGTCGACCTCGTCTACTGATCGCTTCCCGAAGAACCGGAGTCCTGCCATGAGCACCCCCAGCGCCCCTGCCCTGTCATCCGTCCTGAAGCTCGCCGTCATCGAGGGTGACGGCATCGGCCAGGAGGTCGTCCCCCAGGGACTGCGCGCCCTGCGCGCCGCCCTCGAGCCCGCCGGCGTCAGCGTCGAGACCACCGACTTCGACCTCGGCGCGGGCCGCTGGCATCGCACCGGTGAGACCCTCACCGACGAGGACATGGCGCGGCTGGCGGAGCACGACGCGATCCTGCTGGGTGCCGTCGGCGATCCCGGCGTGCCCTCGGGCGTGCTCGAGCGCGGCCTGCTGCTCAAGCTCCGCTTCGCCTTCGACCACTACGTCAACCTCCGCCCCACCAAGCTCTACCCCGGCGTCGTCTCGCCCCTGGCGGATCCCGGGGAGATGGACTTCGTAGTGGTCCGCGAGGGCACCGAGGGCCCCTACGTCGGCAACGGCGGTTCGCTGCGCACCGGCACGGAGCTCGAGGTCGCCACCGAGGTCTCCCTCAACACCGCCGTCGGTGTCGAGCGCGTGGTGCGCTACGCCTTCGCGCAGGCTGAGGCACGCCGGAAGAAGCTCACGCTGGTCCACAAGCACAACGTGCTGGTCCACGCCGGTCACCTCTACCGCCGCATCGTCGAGCAGGTCGGCGCCGAGCATCCGGAGGTCGAGGTGGACTACGCCCACGTCGATGCGATGATGATCTACCTGGTCACCGATCCGTCCCGCTTCGACGTCATCGTCACCGACAACCTCTTCGGAGATATCGTCACCGACCTCGCGGCTGCCGTCGGCGGCGGGATCGGCATCGCGGCGAGCGGCAACATCAACCCCACCGGTGCCTTCCCCTCGATGTTCGAGCCGGTCCACGGCTCGGCCCCCGACATCGCCGGCAAGGATCTCGCCGACCCCACCGCCACGGTGCTCTCGATCGCGCTGCTCTTGGACCACCTGGGGCATGTCGAGCCGGCCGCCGCCGTGCGTGCCGCGGTCGAGAACGACCTCGCCGCCCGTGCCGGTTCCGAGGAGCTCTCCGCCCGTGGGACTGCGCAGATCGGCGACGACCTGGTCGCCGCGATCTCCGGGCGCTGAGCGCCGGACCCTGACACACTGACACTGCCCCCTGCAACGAGGAGAATCCCGTGAGCGCGCTCGACTTCACCCAGACCAGCACCACTCGCCGCGTCGGCGACGACGAGCGCGCGCAGATCCTCGCCGATCCGGGCTTCGGCCAGCACTACACCGACTTCATGGTGCACGCCCGCTGGACCGCGGACGGTGGCTGGGGCGACGCCGAGGTGGTGCCCTTCGGCCCGCTGCAGCTCTCGCCGGCCGCGGCGGTGCTCCACTACGGCCAGGAGATCTTCGAGGGCCTCAAGGCCTTCCGCCATGCCGACGGCTCGGTGTGGACCTTCCGTCCCGAGGCCAACGCCGAACGCATGCAGCGCTCAGCACGTCGGCTCGCGCTGCCCGAGCTGCCGGTGGAGGACTTCCTGGCCTCGCTGAAAGCCGCCACTGCGGCCGATGAGCCCTGGGTGCCCGAGGCCACCAGCGAGGAGTCGCTGTATCTGCGGCCCTTCATGTTCGCGAGCGAGGAGTTTCTCGGCGTGCGGGCCTCCCGCACGGTCGACTACTACGTGATAGCCTCCCCGGCCGGCCCGTACTTCCCGCGTGGCGTGCAGCCGCTGGTCGTGTGGATCACCGATGAGTACGCGCGCGCCGGAGCCGGCGGCACCGGCGCGGCGAAGTGCGGCGGCAACTACGCCTCCTCGCTGCTGGGCAAGAACGAGGCCGCCGAGCAGGGGGCCGACGAGGTGCTCTTCCTCGATTCCGAGACCCACACCAGCATCGACGAGCTCTCCGGGATGAACGTCTTCGCGATCACCCGGGACGGCCGCCTGCTGACCCCGGCGCTGACCGGCTCGATCCTCGAGGGCGTCACCCGCTCCTCGATCCTGCGCCTCGCGGAGGATCGCGGCCTTACGGTGATCGAGCAGCGCCTGGTGATGAGCGAGGTGCTCGAGCAGCTCGGCAGCGGCGAGATCACCGAGATGTTCGCCTGCGGCACCGCCGCTGTCATCAACCCGATCGGGGAGTTCCGTGCCAACGGCGGTTCCTGGACGGTGGGGGACGGTGGCTCCGGCGAGGTCACGCTGGCCCTGCGCAAGGAGCTCACCGACATCCAGTACGGCCGGATCCCGGACCGTCACAGCTGGCTGACCCGGCTGGTCTGAGCGCACGATGACGATCAGCCCCGCCACGACGCCGATCCAGGCCTTCCACCTCTACGACACGACGCTGCGTGACGGCTCCCAGCAGGAGGGGCTCACCCTCTCGGTCACGGACAAGCTGGCCGTGGCCCGCCATCTCGACGAGCTCGGGGTGACCTACATCGAGGGCGGATGGCCCGGTGCTGTGCCGCGTGACACCGAGTTCTTCGCCCGTGCCGCAGTCGAGCTCGAGCTGCGCACCGCCCGGCTCGCGGCCTTCGGCGCGACCCGGAAGGCAGGGGTCCCCGTCGCAGAGGATGCTCAGGTCGCGGCGCTCGTCGACTCCGGCGCCCCGACGATCACCCTGGTCGCCAAGTCCGATCTGCGCCACGTCACCGGCGCGCTGCGCACCACCGCCGAGGAGAACCTGGCCATGGTGCGGGACACCGTCGCGCACCTGGTGGGGCTCGGCCGCGAGGTGTTCCTCGACGCCGAGCACTTCTTCGACGGCTTCGTCCACGACGCCGACTACACCACCTCCGTGCTGGTCGCCGCCCAGGAGGCGGGCGCCGCGGTGCTGGTGCTGTGCGACACCAACGGCGGGATGCTCCCGCACCAGGTCACAGAGATCATCGAGGACCTGAGCGGACGGCTCGTCGCGGCCGGAGCGGACCGCGCCCGGCTCGGCGCGCACACGCACAACGACACCGGCTGCGCGGTGGCCAATGCGCTGACCGCCGTGCGCTCCGGGATCACCCACGTCCAGGGATGCATCAACGGCTACGGGGAGCGCACCGGCAACGCGGACCTGGTCACCCTGCTGTCGAACCTGCAGCTGAAGATGGGCATGGATCTGGTGCCCGCGGAGATGCTCGCGGAGACCACCCGGATCGCCCATGCCATCGGCGAGGTCGTGAACATGCCCGTGACCACCAGGGCCCCGTACGTCGGCACGAGCGCCTTCGCCCACAAGGCCGGCCTGCACGCCAGCGCGATCAAGGTCGACCCGGACCTGTACCAGCACACCGATCCGCAGCTGGTCGGCAACGACATGCGGATGATCATCTCCGACATGGCCGGACGCGCCTCCATCGAACTCAAGGGCCGCGAGCTGGGCTTCGACCTGACCGGTGAGCCCGAGCTCCTCTCGCGCCTGGCGGCCACCGTCAAGCAGCGCGAAGCGATCGGCTACTCGTACGAGGCGGCCGATGCCTCCTTCGAGCTGCTCCTGCTCGACCAGCTCGGGCGGGTCCCGAGCTATTCGACGGTGGAGTCCTGGCGGGCCACGTCGCAGCTGGGCCGGGACGGCACCCTGGAGTCCGAGGCGACGGTCAAACTCCTCGCCGACGGCGACAGCTCCCACGAGCGCAAGGTCGCGATCGCCGAGGGCAACGGCCCGGTCAACGCCCTGGATCTCGCCCTGCGCGCGGCGCTGCGCGAGCGGCATCCCGAGGTCGACGAGTTCGAGCTGCGCGACTTCAAGGTACGGATCCTGGATGCCCACCACGGGACCGATGCCACCACGCGGGTGCTCGTGCGCACCTCCGGGCGCGGCCTCGAGTTCCAGACCGTGGGGGTGGGGCCGAACGTCATCGAGGCCTCCTGGGAGGCGATCTACGACGCGTACACCTACGGGCTGTTCAAGTCCGGGGTCTGAGCACCGGATGATCCGTGGTCCCCGGCGCCCCCCGGGGGCTACCCTGTGGCCATGACGACACACGCGCCGACCACCGCCTATGTGCTGACCGCCATCGGGGATGACCGTCCCGGTCTCGTGGCCGCCCTGGCCGCCGCCGTCGACGAGCACGGGGGGAACTGGGTGGACAGCCAGCTCGCCCTGCTCGCGGGCAAGTTCGCCGGGATCGTGCAGGTCGATCTGCCCGACGAGCGCGCGCAGTCGTTCCTGGAGGCGCTGCCCGCACTGTCCGACGAGGTGGGGCTGGATGTCGGGGCCACCGTCGCCGATGGCCCGGTCGAGCCGGTGCCCCACAGCGCGCTGCGCCTGCACCTGCTGGGCCAGGACCGCACCGGCATGGTCCGCGAGGTGTCCTCGGCGCTGCGTTCCCAGGGAGCCACGATCGATGGTCTGCGCAGCTGGACCCGGGAGGCACCGGAGGGCGGCGGCATGCTGTTCGAGGCCGAGGCCGAGGTGCGCCTGCCGGCCGATGCGGACCAGGATGGGGTCCGTGAGGCGCTCGAGACGATCGCCGCCGAGCTGATGGTGGACCTGGAGCTCGACGCCCCCGATTGAGGCACGATCTCGGTCGGATGCCGTGACTCCACAGGGGCCGTGCTCCCTCGGGGAAGCTTCCGCGACCTCGCCTCTCGAGGATCCATGCGTCGAACGTCCCCTCGAGACCTTGTGGTAACGGTCACAACGGGTATTCTGGACTCCGCGGACTTCCCTGACCCCGCGCCCCTTCCTCGAGAGGACAATCGCTGTGAAAGCCGACAATGATGCACGGAGCAGGAGCACCCGCCGCTGGACCGGGCGTGCCGCAAGGCTGGCCGGGGGGCTGACGCTGGGGGTGGCACTGGGATTCGCCGGCGCCGGAGCGGCCTCGGCCGTGGAGATCAACCCGCAGAAGCCTTCCCTCCAGTCCGTGGAGATCAATCCGCAGGTCGAGATCAACCCGCAGGTGGAGATCAATCCGCAGGTCGAGATCAACCCGCAGTGACCCTCGACTGATCCCCACCGGGATCGCTCGCACCAGGCCGGCGCCCATCAGGGCGTCGGCCTGGTGCGTCGTTCAGGGCCGGGACGCCGCGTCGCCGACGTGCGTGATCGCCAGCACCGGTTCACCGGTCTCATCGGTCGCCTCGAGATCGAGCTCGGC
Source organism: Brachybacterium sp. (assembly GCF_052095815.1). Classification (NCBI taxonomy): domain Bacteria; kingdom Bacillati; phylum Actinomycetota; class Actinomycetes; order Micrococcales; family Dermabacteraceae; genus Brachybacterium; species Brachybacterium sp. The sequence continues at coordinate 8,710 of NZ_JBQDLF010000079.1, forward strand.
CTCGATCGCCCAGTCGTGGTTGCCCTCGGGGTCGTGGAACGCCTGACGGATCCTCCACACCCTCGACTCCTCGGTGATCTGCAGCAGCTGCGGGGAGCGGGCGGGTCCGTCGATGCCGACGTCGTCGTAGGTCTCGTAGTAGTCGTCCATCACCGCGGCCCAGCGCGGCCGGTCCCAGCCGGAGGCGCCGTCGAGCTCCGCCAGACGCGCCTCGCGCTCGAAGGCGAAGTGCTCGACGCGCTGCCACATCGCTGCGCGCACCATCGTGCGCAGCACCTTCGTCTGTGCCGAGAGCCCCCGCGGGGTGCTCGGCCGGATCTCGGAGGCGCCGTCCTCCTCGAGGTCCTCCGGGTGCGTGAGCGCTTCCCACTCATCCAGCAGCGAGGAGTCGATGCCCCGCACCAGCACGCCGAGCCACTCGATCATGTCCTCGAGCCCCTCGGTGCGCAGGTCCTGAGGGATGGTGCGGCGCATCGCCCGGTAGGCGTCGGAGAGATAGCGCAGCACGATGCCCTCGGAGCGCTGCAGGCCGTAGCGCTGCACGAACTCGCTGAAGGTCTGCCCTGTCTCATAGATCTCGCGGACCACCGATTTAGGGGAGAGGTCGTCCGCCCGCACCCACGGCCGGGTGCGCGCGTAGATCTCGAGAGCCGCCTCCAGATCCTCCTCCAGCGGCTTCGGCCAGGACACCTCGTCCAGCCGGGCCATCCGCTCGGTGTACTCGACCCCGTCGGCCTTGAGCTCCGCCAGCAGCTCGCCCTTGGCGGAATTCTGCTGCGCGAGCAGGATCTGCCGAGGGTCCTCGAGGATCGCCTCGATGATCGAGACGGTATCGGGCTCTTCGCGGTTCGTGGTGAATGACCCTGCTGTGGCGGGTATTCACGC
>NZ_JBQDLF010000080.1:0-9262 GCF_052095815.1 Brachybacterium sp.
GTCGGTGTCCCGATCTCCGAGGTGCAACAGCTGCTGGGTCACGAAAGCATCGCCACCACCGGCATCTACCTCAAAGCCTCAGCCGCCCACCTCAGAGCTGCCTCCGCCGCGCCCTCAGCCGCCCGCCTGCTTGCCAGCAAGATGGCATGACAGCTCCGCAGCAGAGGAGTCTTCTGTACGCGGCGAAGGAGGCCAGCGGTGGTGTCGCTGGCCTCCTTCGTTGCGTCCCCGGGTCAGTGCGCCGCGGCGTATGCCTCGCGGATCTCTTTCGGGATACGCCCCCGTTCGCTGACCTTGTAGCCATTTTCGTTCGCCCAGGCGCGAATTTTGCCAGCGTCGCTTGAAGAGATCCCACTCTGGGTGCCACTGATACGCCGACCACCGACACGGCGGGCTTTATTGGCCCACTCGCCGAGCTGATCGCGCATCCGCTGGGCGTTGTCATCGTTGAGGTCGATCTCGTACGCGACGCCATCAAGACCGAAGCTCACCGTGCCGGTGGCGTCCGAACCGTCAATATCGTCGGTGAGGATTACCTGAGTCTTCCGCGCCATTCTGGTGCTCCCTGCATAGTTCTGACCTGACGAGCGTGATAGTAGCGAAGAGATCTCCGAGAATCCTGCTGTACCGCCGTAGACTTCCTGTATCGCCCCGACGGATGTTCAGTAATGTGCGGAAGATTCACGCTGGCATTCGGTCTGAGCATTGTCCGTCAGGTGCAACGTGGGCGAGTCTAGGCAGTCGCAGGTTGCCACGTGTAGTGCCCCCTGCGCCTCAGGGGTCCGATTTCAGCGGATCCGGCGTCCGCATCAGATCTCACTGTTTTCACGTCGCTACTGCGATGCTGGCGGTCTCCGCTCGTAGCCGAGGGCAGTGATGCGGTGTGTTGACCTCTAGCTCATGTCTACTCGTGCCGAGCGGTTGCGCTCCGGATGATGGTTCTGGCGAGGTCGAAGGCTACGAAGGCGACGAGGGTGACTCCGAGCAGGGGGAGTGCGAGGCCGAAGACTGCGGCGATCGCGATGAGGATGCCGTAGGCCGCGGTGGTGTCGACCCGGCGCCCGGGAGCGGTAGGAAGCCCGGTACGCGGTGGCTTGGGGCGGCGTCGCCACCACATGCGGTACCCGATGACGATGAGCGTGATGACGGCTCCTGCGATGGCGATGAGCAGGAGCTGGTTGAGCCAGCCGAAGAGGATGCCCATGTGGAAGGAGATGCCGGCTTCGGCGAGCTTCCCGGCGACGGGCCAGTCGGCGAAGCGCACGGTCTCGACGACTGTTCCTGAGGCGGGGTCGATCGCCATGGAGTCCTGCTTCAAGGGCCAGGACCTCTGCACCTGGGAGACCACCCACGCCCCTCCGTCGGTGCTCGGGGTGATCGCCACCGGGTCCGTCAGGCCCTCGGCACGGGCCACGTCGAGCACGCTCTGCGCGGTGGCAGGGACCTCCGCTTCGGCGACCGGGGTGGTGGTCGCCGCCTCGGAGGAGAGGTAGGGCGTTGACCAGCTCAGGCTCTGACGCAGCGCGCTGAAGTTGCCGCCCGCGAACTGGGACCAGGTCAGTCCGGTGGCGGAGAGGAAGAACAGTCCGATCGCGGCCCAGACGCCGATGGTGGCGTGCAGGCTCATGGAGCGCTGGCGCTGCGGTCCTTTCCGCTGGGGAAGGAGGTAGGCGCGGGCGGTGCGGGCGCGGACCTTGCGGGTGACCCAGATGATGAGTCCGCTGAGGGCGAGGACCCAGAGCCAGCTGGCGGCGACCTCGCTGTACCAACGGCCGGCGTCACCGAGATGGAGGTTGCGGTGGAGATCGTCGAACCAGGTCCGCAGCGGCAGCCACTCCCCGAAGGTGTTCAGCACGCCAGTCACCTCCCCGGTGTAGGGGTCGACGAAAGCGGTGAGCTGCCGATCCTCGCGAGCGGAGGGGGAATCAAACGTGACACGAGTGGTGGACTCGGAGTCCTTGGGCGGGCGGATCTGCGTGATCGTGCCGTCGGTGACCTCGCTCTGCGCGGCCTCGATCTGCTGCGCCAGTGGCACCATCTCTGTGCCCGCTGGGGCGCTGGCGTGGAGTTCCTTGTCGTAGACGACCTGTTCGATCTGCGGGGTCAGCGCATAGAGGATGCCGGTCGCGGCGGCGACGAGGAGGAACGGAGCGATGAACAGCCCGACGTAGAAGTGCAGGCGGAGGGTGAGCTCTCGCAGCTCGTCGCGCAGCCGGCGCGGACGGGAGGTGTTGCCTCCGGTGGGGCGGGGCGGGGCTTGGGTGGCCATCAGGTCGGGCCTTTCGCGGTGACGGGGAGGTGGCGTGAGCTGAGCTCACATGAGGGCGAGCATGAGCGCCATGCCTGCGGCCATGAGGAGGTGGCAGGCTGAGTGGGCGCGGTGCGCCGGATCGCGGAGAAGGCGCACGAGCCACCACACGGCGATCACGGCGCTGAGCACGACGGCCCCCCAATTGACTGCCTCCGCCCAGACGGGGGTCGGGGTCATCTCCATCGCCATCTCGTCCCCGGTACCGCCGCCGTGGTGTCCGGCGTGCGCATCGGCAGAACCTTCCATGGCGTGGCCCATCAGCAGCGGCATCGCCAGCAGCATCCAGATCATCGCGGCGTTAAGAATCACGTGGCTGACCACTCCGGCACGCTCACCCACGGCGTGGACAGCGGGTAGGCCGAGCAGCATCACAACGCCAAAGAGCGCGAAGAGGGCGACCTGAATCCAGGTCCCGGCCGTGCCGACTGGTCGCCACACCATCAGCAGCATCGCCAGGCTCATCACGAGGTGGTTCACGTGCACTGCCGTCGCTATCGGCCCATTGTGGGAGGCGTGCACGGACTCGGTGGTCACTGCGGCGGGCGTGCGATGGCTCTGCGCGAGGTGCAGTGCGCAGAGTACGGCCGTTGCGAGGAAGATGGCGGTCAGCACGAAGGACCAGGGAGACTCAATCACGATCCCGAACTCTACACGCCGTAGAAATAATAGGGTGCGGCGAGTCCGCTGGGCTGCGATACCGTGTGGCACGCTGCAGGCGTACAGACAGCAGGAAGCGGTGGGGTCATGGCGGGTGTGAGATCTCGGTCTGCCGGAGCGCTAGAGGCTCTGGTGATGCGCGCCTTGTGGACCGCCGCCGCACCACTTAGTGCCAGCGCGATCCAGGTGACCTTCGATGACCCCGCACCCGCCCAGACCACGGTCCTGACGGTGCTGTCCCGGCTCGAGACGAAAGGGATGGTCACCCGACGAGCCCTCTCCCCCCGGCGGGTCACCTTCGAAGCAGCCGTCAGTAGCGCGCAGGCGCACGCCGCCGACATGGTCGAGGTGCTCGAGGACGCCCAGGACCGCGAGGATGCACTGATGGCCTTCACAAACAACCTCTCCGAGGCCGACCTCGATCTGGTGATGGATGCGATCACCTCACGGCGTTCTCGCCGGGAACGATGATGATCTGGGCGATCGTCGGGCCGTTAGTGACAGGCCTCGCCGCGGTCCCGCTCTCGGCGTGTCTTCTCACTCGTGGGACGTGGCAGATCCGTCGTCCGCGTCGCGCGCTGGCGGCGTGGGCTCTCACCGGCGCACTGGGACTAGTCGTCACGATCGTGGCCGTTCTCGTCGCGTCCGCGCTGTCGCTGTCGACGAGCTCTGCTGGCGCCCCGATCGAGGGGCTGGCCCTGACGCTCATCGCCTGGGCCGGGCTCGGAGGTCTTGGTATCGCGGGGTCCCTTACCCAGCTGCGCCGGGTCGATCTCGGCGAGGAAGATGACGATCGGCCAAGCATCACCGAACTGCTCTCCCGCCGGCGGACAGACTCCTGGCAGATGGGCACCATCACCGTCGTGGAGATCGAGGACCCGCGCTATGTGGCCGTGGCTATACCGGGCACGCCGTCAACGATTTTCGTCTCGCGCGCTGTCCAGCACGCACTGCCGCCCTCCTACCTATCCGCTGTTCTCGCCCATGAGGCAGCGCATCTCAGACAGCACCACACACTACTGAGGAGGCTTGGAGCGTGGCACACGGCGTGCTTGCCCAAACGTTCCGGCCTGCGAAGAGAGCTCGCTTCACGGATCACGCTGCTCACCGAGCTGGCCGCGGATGACGCTGCAGCCTCGAAGGTAGGTCCGGCCCACCTGCGGGCGGCCCTGGCCGCTCTCAACCGCCTCACCCCCTCCCGCGAGCTCGGAGTTCGCGCCGCTCGAGTCAGCGCACTCCACCCACAGCACTGCGCGCCGGACGCCTTGCCGTCTTCGCGCACCCCAAGCGGACATCTGCGCCCCGAGCATCGCTGAGTGGCGCACGGGAGACGTCCGCGACATCGCGACCTGTCGCCCCGAGACCAGTATTCGACATCTTGTAGAGTCGGCGTGGTGAAGCAGAGAGCAGTGGCCTTCGCGCTCGGCGCGCTCCTCGTCGCAATACTTCCTGCGATGGCCGCGAACCTGCTCGGCGGCCCCTCCGTGTACGAGGACATCCACCGAGGGTTCCCCGGAACAGGGACGGCCGTGACTGCCGCCGCGCTGCGCGGTGCCGCAGACCTCGCGGCCGTGACCTCCCTGGGCGCCGTCGTCGCGGTGCTGTTCCTGCATCCGCGCGGGAAGAGCGAGGCAGGCCGGCTGCGATTCGGCCCGGACCTGCGCCTCCTCACTTGGGCGTCGGGCGCCTGGACCGTGCTGGCGGCGGCGAACCTGATCGTCGCTGCACCCGAGTCCAACGGCGTCGAGCTGGGCCGCCTCCTGGAGCCAGGTGCGTTCGGACCGCTCTACACGTTCGGCTACATGCCCCGGGCATGGACCGTGACCCTGTTCGGAGCGCTGGTCCTGTGGCTGTGCTCCTACTGGGGCACGCGCTGGACGACGCTGCTGCCGGGGCTGTGGGCGGGGATCATCGGCGCGCTGGCGCCGGTGGTGGTGGGGCAGATCCTCGTCGGTCCGAACCATGACATCGGCGGGGATGCCGGCGCGCTCCAGACCATCGCGGCAGGAGTCCTCCTCGGACCGGTCCTGGTCACCGCCGCGGTGCGGCTGATCCGCAGCGGGGAAAGGGGCCCTCTCGACGAGGGGCTCGTCCTCCGCGTCGGCCTGGTCGGGGCGGTCGCCGTGCTCGCGGCGGAGCTCGTGGTGACGTGGTTCAAACTTGCCGGGAGCGATCCGTGGGCGAGCGTGACCGGCGTTCTCACCCTGGTGCGTCTTGCTCTTCTGGCAGCGCTCGTTGTCTCTCTCGTGGTGATGCGGCGCAGGGGCTCTCACCGGATGGCGGTCCCGGCCCTGCTGATCACCGTGTGGGTGGCGATCGGTGCGGCGATGACTCGCATTCCGCCACCGCAGTACTTCGTGCCCACGAGCATCCCTGAGGTGTTCATGGGGTTCGAGGTGCCGGATGCGCCGACCTTCGCGACGCTGATGAGCACAGGGAGGCTCAACCTGCTGTTCGCCGTCCTCGCCGTCGTCGGCATCGCGTCCTATCTCGCGATGGTGATCGTCCTGCGCCGCCGGGGCACGAGATGGCCCATCAGCCGCGTACTGCTGTGGTGTGGCGGCTGGCTGGTCGTCCTCGCGGCCACGAGCTCCGGGTTCGGAAAGTACTCCGCCCCCGACTTCGGCGTGCACATGGTGGTGCACATGAGCCTGTCGATGCTCGCTCCGATCCTCCTGGTCCAGGGCGGGGTGATCACGTTGATCCTGCGCACCGCACGCGCGGATCGACGCCGGGCGGGCGTGCACTCATGGGTGACGCAGATCCTGCACTGGCGGCTGCTGCGGACCCTCTACCACCCGGCGGTCGTGTTCGTCATCTTCATCGGCTCCTACTACGGCCTGTACTTCACTCCGCTGTTCGGCACGATGATGCGCTTCCACTGGGCGCACCAGCTGATGAACCTCCACTTCCTGGCCACGGGGTACGCGTACTACAGCCTGATCATCGGTGTGGACCGTCCGCCGCGCCCGCTGCCCCATATCGGGAAGCTCGGCTACACCTTCGCCGCGATGCCCTTCCACGCCTTCTTCGGAGTGGCCATCTACTCCTCGCCCACGCTGTTCGCCCAGACCTACTACGACTACCTCGCACTGCCGTGGGCGAACCTGTGGGAGTCCCAGAAGATGGCCGGCGCGGTGGCCTGGGCGGGTGGGGAGATCCCGCTGATCATCGCGATCGTCGCACTGTGCATCCAATGGGCGCGCCAGGACGACAAGGAGGCCCGTCGCCGGGATCGGCACCTCGACCGCGGCCTGGACACCGAGTTCGACGCCTACAACGACATGCTCAAGAGACTCTCGGACAGGGAGCGCACCCGATGAACCACACCCCCACCGCACAGGCCGCCCCACCAGCCCTCTCCCTGGAGGAGCGGTACACCTTCGACGTCTCCGGGATGACCTGCGCGGCATGCGCGAATCGCATCGAGCGGAAGCTGAACAAGCTCGACGGCGTCAGCGCCACCGTCAACTACGCCACCGAGCGCGCCGTCGTCACGGGCATCACCTCACCGGCGCACGCGATCGATGTCATCCGCGGCGCCGGGTATGACGCCGCCGAGCACGACGACCAGGACGACGAGTGGTCGCGCCGCGCCAACGAGAACCGCATCGTGAGCCTGCGGCGCAGACTCATCACCGCAGCACTGCTCACCGTCCCCCTGATGGACCTCACCATCGCCCTCGCACTCGTCGAGCAATGGCGGTTCCCCGGCTGGGAACTGCTGTGCGTCCTCCTCGCGGTCCCCGTCATCACGTGGGCGGCATGGCCCTTCCACCGGGCTGCCTGGAGGAACCTGCAGAACCGCTCCGTCAGCATGGACACTCTCGTCTCCATCGGCATCCTCACCTCGTTCGGCTGGGCCCTGGTCTCGATGCTCGCGGGCATCGACGCCGCCGACGGCGTGTGGCTCGGCATCGGCGAGGTCCCCGAGGGCGCCAACGCCCTGTACCTCGATGTCGCCGCGGGACTGACGACCTTCCAGCTCGCGGGCCGCTACTTCGAGACCCGCAGCCGGCGCCGCGCCGGCGACGTGCTCGGCGCGCTGTCCGCCCTCGGGGCACGGGAGGCCCGCCGTCGACGTGACGGGGTCGAGACGATGGTGCCGGTCGAGGAGCTCCGCACCGGGGACGTCGTGCTCGTGCGCCCCGGCGAGACGATCGCCGTCGACGGCCGGGTCATCGAGGGCACCGCCTCCCTCGACACCGGTGCGATGACTGGGGAATCCCTGCACCGCACCGTCGGACCGGGCGACGAGGTCATAGGCGGCACCGTCTCCGCGGACGGGATCCTCGCCCTCGAGGCGACCCGGGTCGGTGCCCACACCCAGCTCGCACAGATGGCCGCCATCGCCGAGCAGGCGCAGATCCGCAAGGCCCAGGTCCAGCACCTCGTCGACGCCGTGGTGCGCGTCTTCGTGCCCGTCGTCCTCGTCCTCACCGTGCTCGTCGCGTCTGCCTGGCTCCTCTCCGGTGCAGACCTGCCCACTGCGGTGACCAACGGGATCAGCGTGCTGATCATCGCCTGCCCCTGCGCCCTCGGCCTCGCCACCCCCACCGCGCTGATGGTCGGCGTCGGACGCGGCGCGCTGCTCGGGGTCCTGGTCAAGGGACAAGACGCTCTCGAAGCCAGCGGCAAGGTCACCACCGTCGTCCTGGACAAGACCGGAACCCTCACGCTCGGCGCCCCGCGCGTCATCGACATCCACCCCCACGGAGTCACCGCTGAGCAGCTGATGCGCCTGGCCGCGGGGGTCGAAGCATCCTCCGAGCACGCCGTCGCCGAAGCACTCCGCACCCACGCCGCGACCATGGTCGCCGACATCCCTGCCGCCACTGGGCACATCGTCTCCCCCGGTCACGGGATCAGCGCAACGATCAATGGTGAGAGCATCGCAGTCGGAAGCCCCGCCTTCATGCACGAATTGGGCGCCCACCTCAGCGGGCCGATGGAGGAAGCCGTCAGCGAGGCCGAGCAGGCAGGTCGCTCCACAGCGCTGGTCGCACGAGACGCAGAGGTCATCGGAGTAGTCACCCTCTCCGATGCGGTCAAGGAGGACGCCGCGGAGGCCGTCGCCGCACTGCACGGGCTCGGACTGCGGACGGTGCTGCTCACAGGGGACGCCCCGGCCGCTGCCGAGCGCGTCGCAGGCTCCCTCGGCATCCCGGACGTCCGTGCCGGCGTCCTGCCCACCGAGAAGGTCGCCGTGATCGAACAACTCCAGGACGAGGGACACCGAGTCGCCATGGTCGGCGACGGCATCAACGACGCCCCCGCCCTCGCAGCCGCCGACCTAGGACTCGGAATCGTCACCGGCACCGACGTCGCCCTCAAGACTGCCGACATCATCCTCGTCCGGGATGACCTCTACGCGATCGCCGACGCCATCACCCTCGCCCGCGCCACCAACCGCACCATCCGCACCAACCTCATCTGGGCCTTCGCCTACAACATCGCCGCCATCCCGATCGCCGCGATCGGACTACTCAACCCCCTCATCGCAGCCGCCGCGATGTCCCTCTCCTCCGTCTTCGTCGTCCACAACAGCCTCCGCCTCCAAAACATCCAAACGCTCCGCCCTTCCGCAGGCCCGGCACCTCGGGGGCAAGGAGCTAGGTCGGAGACGACCACGAACGCGCGAGCCGAGATGCATCAATGATGCAATAGATGCAATACTGGAGTGGTGGACATGGGCATCCGTGGAGTGTCTCCGCTTCGACAGCTCCGCAACGTGCGGGCGCTGGATGAGCATCGCTTCGTGTTCGAGGCGATGCTCTCGGGCTGGGCTGATCAGCAGATCAGTCGAGGCCTGACTGAGCGGACGATCGGCGGTCGCGAGCTGGTCGTTAGGAGGTTTGAAGAGTTTGTTGGCCGCTACCCGTGGGAGTGGTCGCCGGGGGACTTGGAGGACTTCACGACCCGGGCGAAGTCTGGGCAGAGTCCGGCGACTCCCTCGACGATCCGGGGGTATCACTCCATCATCCGCCTGTTCTGCGACTACCTCACCGATCCTCGGTACCGGTGGGCGGCGGACTGTGAAGAACGTTTCGGAACCGCGCCACAGCAGATCTGCCACGAGTGGAACACGCTCGCACACCTGGTCGATTACGAAGGCCGCCCACAGCGGCGAGCACTCACCTACGACGAGCTCGAGCAGCTCTTCGCGGTGGCCGACCACCGCGTCGAGACAATCCTTCGGCAGGGTCGAAAGGGTGCCCTCGCCGCGCTGCGTGACTCCCAGATCTTCAAGACCATCTACGCCTACGGACTACGCAGGGCCGAGGCCGTCGGTCT
>NZ_JBQDLF010000081.1:0-8716 GCF_052095815.1 Brachybacterium sp.
AAGTGTCACCGATGTCCTGATACAGAACTGTCACCGATGTCCTGCGACATAACACCGCGGTCCCCGACGTCCAGCATCGAGAAAAGTGCTCGCGAATCGTTCCATCTCTCGGAACGGATCGGTGGTGGCCATTGCTTCTCCTCTCTGATGTGACCTCCGGTCGTCCGGTGGTCGCCGAACCTTGAGTCCCTCCGACTCAAGTACGAGCAGATTAGCACTCTCCGGGCGAGAGTGCCAGAGTTCGGGAACGGCCTCGCGGCGGCGCGGAGCCGGTTCGCCGGGGTGCCCGGCCGCCGAGGAGAAGGCGTCGTTCCAGGGTCCCGAGGTCCAGCGCTCAGGGTCTCGTGCCTCGCGCGGGGGCGGATCAGCGGGGGCGGATCTAAGGAGAGCCTCTCAGCGTCCATCGGCGCAGCCCTTCGCCCGAACGGCCGATGGTCCTCGGGGGTGAGCCGGGGGTGAAAAGACGCGGTTCGGCGGCGCACGGAGCGCGCGGGCGCGATTCCTCGTCAAGACTGACTCCACCGCACTGCTGCCCGCCTGCCCGCTGACGGCATCCGAGCAGCATGCCCGCCCGCGGGGCTCCGTCCCCGCTCATCCCTGGAGAAGACCTTTGACCCCCGTGGAACCCATCGCCGCCCGCCGGTTCGGTGCGGCGCCCGAGCGCATGCTCACGCTCGACGTCGTCGAGCTCACCGATCCCGAGGGCGACGCTCTCACCCTCACCACGGACGCCGAGGGCATCTGGATCACCTGCACGACGGACGGGGACGAAGTCACCGTCGGACCGTTCCCCGCCGACTCGCTGAGAGATGCACTGAGAGCGCTCGGTGCCTTCACCCGCGCCGCGTAGCGGCACGCCAGGGCACGCGATGCAGCGCGGAATGACTCCCACCGGCGCGCTACGGCAGCGGTCGTCGTGCGCCCGGGCCGCTGCGCTCTTCGGCTCAGGACGCCACCACCTCCGCGGCGGGCCGCTGGGAAGCGCTCGGTGCGCGGGTCAGGGGGAGCAGGGCGAGGCCCAGCAGCGCGGGGAGGGCCAGCAGTGTGTACATCCCAGCGTAGGGGTCCGCCGATCCCCAGCTGGTGCTCAGCGTGAGCAGTGCCGCAGCGGCCAGCGGCGCGATCAGCCCCGCGAGGCTCCCGGCAGCGCCCACGAGCCCGAGCCCGAACCCGGCCGACGCAGCCGGCAGCAGGGCGTAGGCCAGGGAGCGGGTGGCGGTCATGCCCAGCCCGATCGCGAGCCCCGCCACGGCCGTGGCGACATGGAAGACCAGCAGCGTCGGTGCGAGGGCGCGGCCCAGCATCGCGGCGGCGAGCAGCACCAGCGCGACACCGAGCACCGGTGTCATCCGCGTGCTGCGCCACCGCGAGGAGGTGAGCAGCATGGCGCCGGCCACCACCCCCACGACCCCGGTGAAGGTGGTCAGGGAGGTGGCGCGCACGGCCGCGCCCTCGGCGAGGGACCAGCGGGAGATGAACAGGTACAGCGCGAAGGTGAGGCCGGCCGAGAGCTGCAGCGAGAACAGGAAGCGCATCGCGAGCACGGCGAGGAACGGCGCGGAGGAGACGCCGGATGCGGCGGCTGCGCGGAGCCGCCGCCGGGGTGTGCGCCGGGCCGCAGGGAGTCGCGCTGTGAGCGGCGGATCCGGTATTCGCAGTGCGAGCGGCACGATCACCGCCAGGGCCGCGACGGGGACCACCAGCAGCATCGCGCGGATGTTCTCGGCCAGCAGGGCTGCCACGAGGAGCCCCGGGGCGGTGCCGAGGAAGGCGGCGGCGGAGAAGATGCCGGCGGCGCGGGTGCGGTCTGTGGGGGCGAGGCCTTCGGCGAGCAGGCCGTTGATCGCGGCGAAAACGGCGTTGTATCCGGCCTGGGTGAGCATCCAGGCCGCTGCCAGAGCGAGCGGGCCCGGCGCCCAGGCCATGGCGGCGCTGCCGAGCAGCCCTACGATCGAGCCTCCGAGCAGCCAGGGGCGGCGCCGACCGAGGCGGCTCATCGTCCGATCGGCCAGCAAGCCGCACAGCGGCGCCGCGATCATCGCGGTCAGTGCCGCGGCCGCATCGATGAGCGCGTACACGTCGGGCGCGGAGTCGTCGCCGACCATGCGCCGCACCAGCACGGAGACGGCCACCACCGCGGGGGCGGTGAGGGCGCCGAGCGCCGCGCACTGCATCACCGCCAGCTGCAGGATCCGCCTCATCGCCTCATCGATCCTCACGGGGTCGGTCCCCGTGAGGGCGGTCCTCGCCGGGCGGGTCCGTCGGGCGCAGCAGGCCGGCGCTGATCGCCGTTGCCAAGGCCTGCTCGCGAGTGGACGCGCCGAGCTTCGCGTACAGACTGCGCAGCTGGGCCTTGACGGTGTTGAGGGAGACGAACAGGCGGGACGCGATCTCGCTGCGTCGGTCGGTCTCGGCCAGCAGCGTCAGCACCTCGCGCTCCCGGGCGGTCAGCTGCGGGACGCGGGAGGGCTCGGCCAACCGGGTGCCGGGCGAGATCACGGAAAAGTCCCCCTCGAGCAGAGCAGCGGTCTGCTCCCGGCCGGAGTCGGTGAGGGCGCCGAGCAGAGCCTCGCGATCCCCCTCCGAGAGCAGCACGAGCGGCCAGCGCAGAGCATGGCCGCCGGAGAGCTCGCGGATCTGCAGCCCGTAGCCGGCCAGGTCAAGGCCCTGCGAGGAACGCCGGGCCACGTGCACCCCGATGATCGCGGTGATCATCCGGTGCAGCGGGGTGGTCGCGGCGAGCTCGGCCCGTGCCAGCAGCGGCAGCGCCTCCTCAGGCCGTCCCTCCGCGAGGACGGTCAGCGCCGACAACGCCGACAGCATCGCCGCCACCGGCACATCCCGCCCGCCCGCGGGCCGACGCGCGGGCACGCCGCCGGCGAGGATCCGCAGCATCGCCGCCGCAGAATCCAGGCGCTGGATCGCCGACGGGAGAGTGCGCTCGGAGCGGCGCTCGGCCGTGGTGCGAGCGAGGAACGCCTCCCCCTCGTCCGGGAGGCCCTGCTGGGCCAGCGCGAGGCTGCGGACGGCGGTGATCAGGTCCCAGTACTCGATCGTGGCGAAGTGCGGATCGAGGCGGGCCAGCTGCGCGAGCGCCTCCTCGGGACGGGCCTCGTTCAGCGACACCCAGGCGCGGGCGATGATCTCCACGGCGTCGTGGTATCCGCTGCGCCAGGAGTGCGGCCAGTCCTCGGCATCGATCCGGTCCAGGGAGGCGACCGCGGCGGTGATGTCCCCGCTCACCGCGTGGATCAGCGCCAGATGCGCATGGGCGACGTTGCGATGGTGCGCCCGGTGCACGGCCTCCGCAAGCCGGGCCTGCAGCAGGCGGGCATCGCGCGCCGCGGCGAAGTCGTCGGCGTAGAACAGGGTGGTCGCGGTCTGGCTGATCGCGGTCATCAGGATCCCGTCCAGCTGGCGATCGCGCTGCGGATCCTCCACGGCGCCCTCGAGGACGGGCAGGGCGCGCAGGGCGAGGTCCTTCATCGACCGGGACTGGCCGAGCATCCGATGCACAGCGGACTGGATCCCTTGACGGATCGCACGGTCCAGCGGCGGGATGGAGGAGGAGCGGACGCGACCGATCATCGCCGCGGAGACGAAGAACTGCATGGCCCTCGGCTGGGTGTCGGCGGAGCGGTTCAGCACCAGCGCGTGCCAGAGCGCCAGCATGGGGTGGCGATGGATGCGGGCCGCGGGGAGCGCCTGCAGCAGGCGGGAGAGGTGCCGGGCGTCCTCCGCCGGCAGGGGATGGGAACGCATCAGCAGATGCTCGACATGGGCCATATCCTCGGCCCGCAGCGCATGCTCGATCGCCGCCAGCTTCTCGCCGCGCACCTCGGCCAGCCAGTGCGCGATCGTCGAGTGCAGCTCGCGCAGCCTGGCCGGCGCGGGCGGGGAGAAGTTCGCCGCGGCGGCCAGGCGCAGGTGGTGGCTGTACTGGAAGACGGGCGCGCTGCCCTCCGGGCCGCGCAGCCACTGCCCGGAACCGAGGTGCTCGAGCGTGCCCAGCAGCGTCTCGGCGTCGTGGCGGCCGCTCAGCTGCCGCGCCAGGTCGACGTCCACCAGCGGCGACTGCGCGGTGACCTCGAGGAACTCCCGCAGCACGGGGTCCCAGGGGCGGGCGGCCAGCTCGTGGCGGGATGCCGTGACCAGCAGGTCATCCAGATCGAGATCCTCCTCGGCGGGCAGGGTCTCGAGGGCGTGCTCCAGCACCCCGAGCGACCAGCGCATCGAGGCGAGCCGGCGGGAGGAGGGCACCGCCCCGAGCTGGTGCAGGACTGCTGCGCGTCGCGGATCGCCCCGCAGGAGGGGGACGGCCAGGTCCACGAGCGCCCCGATCTCCTCGGGGCTGAGCGCGAGATGCTCCTCGGTGAGCACCTGGATGTCCAGGACCGCGTGGGCGCGGGCGGACTCCAGCACGGTGGGGAAACGGCCCGCGACCACGACACGGGCGAACGACACGCGGCGCAGGATCTCGACCAGGTCCTCGCACACCTCGTCCCAGTAGCCGCCGTCGGCGGCGGAGCCGGCGTCGTCCAGCAGCAGGGTCACCGGCTGCCCGTGGTCCTCGAGCACGCGGCAGATCGTCGCCGGGATGGTGTCGGCGTGGTCGGCGATCGAGGCCATCTCCCGGTACAGGGCACGATCCGCGAGCAGCCCGCGGGCGTGGAAGCGGCCCAGCACGCGCATCCAGAACCCGGTGCGGGTGCGGGTGCCGTCGTCGGCCTCGATCCACATCAGGGTGCCGCGCTGGACGGGGGAGGTCGCGACCGCCCACTGGGCCATCAGTGTGGTCTTGCCGGTGCCGCCGGGAGCACGCAGCACGGTCAATGGGACCGGCCCGTCGAGGCGCGCGAGCAGAGAGGGGCGGGGGAGCACCCGGGAGGTCAACCGGGGGACGTGCTGAAGGTCGGCGGCGGCATCTGGCGTCAGCATGTCGGGGCACTCCCGTGGAGATGGTCGGTGGGCCGAAAGGCGGCGAACCCCGGGATGAGGCATGGGGCGCGGGCGCACGCACATCGGGCACTGGCAGGCCAGCGCTTACCGGAGAGTGTAGGGCCCGGGGCGTTCCGTGGCCTGGCGGAGACGCCACCGGGGGCGGGGGCTCGCCGGAGCGGAGTCCGACGAGCCCATGTCCGGGCGCGAGCCTGCGCGCGGGTGCAGGACGGTCAGCTGTCGAGGTTCTCGATCGCGTAGTCGGCCTGCTCCGTGGTGAACTTGCCGCCGTACTCGGAGGTCAGCTGATCGTGGATGGCGTCGGGGGACATGGCCATCTCCTCCTGGTAGAGGCGCGCCGACTCCAGCGCGTTCTCGTTCCAGTCGGCATCGATGGTGTCGATCGCGTACTGGGCCTCTTCCGCGGTGAACTGATCGAACTCGGAGGTCAGCTGGTCGAAGATGCCCTGCTGGGACATGTGCAGCGTGTCCGAGTAGTTCTCCGCCGAGGCGAGCGCGTTCGCGTTCCAGTCGGCGTCGATGGTGTCGATCGCGTACTGCGCGGCCTCTTCGGAGAACTTGTCGAACTCGGAGGTGAGCTGATCGAAGATGGCCTGCTTGGACATGTGCATGACGTCGGAGTAGGTCTCCGCCGAGGTCAGCGCGGACTTGTGGTCCGCAGGGACGTCGGCGTCCTCGGCCGGGGCCTCTTCCGCGGGCGCGTCCTCGGCAGGTGCGTCCTCCGCGGGCGCCTCCTCCTGCGCGGTGGTGGTCTCTGCCGGCGCGGCATCATCGGAGTCATCGCTGCCGGCCGAGAAGAGGGCGGCGCACCCTGCCACGAGGAGGATGAACAGGAGGGCGAGGATGCCGCAGCCCAGGGCGATGAACTTGCCCTTGCCGCGCTTCTTCGGTGCGACGGGGGCGGGCTGGCCCGGCGCGGCGCCATAGCTCGGCATGGCGCCGTAGGGTGCGCCGCTCTGGGGCTGGGCGTTGGCGGGGTCGTACGGGGGCTGGTTCTGCCCCTGCGGGTCCATAGAGGTCACGGGTTGCTCCTGTGCATGAGTTCGGGCGCGGTGACGTCGCCCGAAGAGGGTGGGGGTGTGTCCAGGTCTCCAGCCGCAGGTCGGTCAGACCGGTGATCAGCGGGACGAGCCATGAGCATCGGTGCCCTCGTCTTGAGGAGGAACTCCGAGTGATTACATCTTCAGCTATCGGTCAGACACTTGACGTGGAAATCTGGTCTTGCCGACATGTGTCGACTTTCGGTGCTCGCTGGGTACCGACCGGGACCAAGGTCTCGGGCCTTCACGGGGGCCCGCCGCGGCGCCCCCGGGCTCACCGCAGCAGGAGCAGCTGGCGCAACCACGGAACGTGCTCGCTGAGCAGCGAGATGACGCCGTCGCCCAGTACAGCGAGGCCCGCGAGGGCGAGCAGGGCGGCGAGCACGGTCTGCAGGGCGCGGCGCCTGGGGCCGAGGACCTCCATGACCCGCGTGACGAGCTGCTCGTGCTTGCCGAACAGTGCCGCGGCGAGCACGGCGACGAGCGGCAGCTGATAGACGAGATTCCACAGCACCAGCAGCGCCACATGGCGCAGGAGATGCTGTTCCTGAGAGGCCATGCCGACGGCGATAGTGAAGCCGGGATCGGCCAGCGCTGTCGCCGAGAAGCCGACGCCCGCGAGCACGAGCGGAGCAGTGGCCAGCCGCTTCGGGGTGGAGCGCTGCTCGAGCCGGCCCTGCGGCACGGGTGGCCGGGACGCGGCCCGGAACTGGTGGACGCTGAACGCGACCAGGGCGAGCCCCACCACGAGTTCGACGGCGCCGATCGCATTGTTGGAATCCAGCACGGGCTGCAGCCAGCGGTTCAATAGCTCCAGCAACGGACGCAGGATCAGCGTTGCCGCGATGATGACCACCGTGTACCCGCCGACGAAGGCGAGCAGGTGCCGCACCGTGCCGCCGCGCAGCATGACGCTGAGGGCGATGACGCCGCCCAGCACATCCATCGTCACCACGGCGAGCCCGAAGAAGGCGAGGATCCCGGCGAACGTCATGCCGGAAGGCTACGAGAGGCCGCGATGCAGGGACGATGGGGCAGACCTCAACGTGGGGCGGGGGATTCCCGCACGGCGGCGCGCGAGGGGTCCGCATGCAGGAGGATGAGGGCCGGCCGGGCGAGGGCCCGACGGAGAGCGAGGACGCGATGAGCGAGCCAGTCCCCTTCGAGGTGTACGAGGAAGGTGTCTACCTCCACGGCACCAGGGCCGTCCTGGCCCCGGGAGATCTCCTCACCCCGGCGCAGCCCTCAAACTACCGCGACGACGCCCCGTTGCGGCACGTGTATCTCACCCAGACGATGCACGCCGCGGCCTGGGGCGCGCAGCTCGCGCGTGGCGACGGAGAGCCCCGCGTCTACGTCGTGGAGCCGACGGGGGAGATCGAGGACGATCCGAACGTCACCGACAAGCGCCTCCCCGGCAACCCCACCCGGTCCTTCCGCACGCTCGAGCCGGTGCGGGTGATGCGGGAGCTGAAGGACTGGCCCCGGCACAGTGGGGATAGCGTGCGCGCGATGCGGGAGGGCCTGGCGCGGCTGCGGCGGGACGGTGCAGGCGAGATCATCGACTGATCATCGCCGGGGAGGCCGGCGGCACCGATCCGGTGCGCGGGATGGGCGGGAGCGGCGCGGTGAGGCGTGCCGTGGCGCCCAATCCCGGGCCTCCGGCGCAGCACAGCGCGCAGTCTGCCCGGCGGGGACCGGTGCACTAGACCTCGAAGGGGAGCGGACATGCAGACCATCGACCTGACGGTGATAGTCCGGGGATCCGCTTAGCGCCGACGACTCATTCCTGGTCTCCCTGTTGGGCAGCGCAGTGTTTGCGATGGCCTCCCACGGCTCGACCCAGCTCGTGGTCCAGCGCCTGCTTGCCTGCCGCTCGAAGGTCGCGGCGCACCACCTGCTTTAAAGACGTGCCCAAGCTGTTGCAGGTCATGACGTTGTGAACCCCGGGCCGGTGATCCTGAGGAAGGTCGTCAGGGCCTCCCCATGGACTGATACATCCAACCCGCTGCGCGCCACCGGGCAGGATCCAGTGCGTTACGGCCGTCGATCATATGCGGGGTTCCCACGACTTCGCGGAGCCGAACAGGGTCCAGGTCCTTGAACTCCTGCCACTCCGTTAAAAGGAGTACCACGTCCGCACTCTTGGCGGCTTCGTAGGCATCATCTGCGACAGCGAGGTTGGGGCGCTCGGCCTGGACTCGGTGATTTGCGGCGGGGTCGGTAACTACCACGTTCGCCCCTCGGCCGGAGATCTTCGAGGCGATGTAGAGGGCGGGGGACTGCCGCGTGTCGTCGGAGTCCGGCTTGAATGCCGCCCCCAACACGGCGAGACGCTTGGAGGTGAAGCTGCCGCCCAGAGCGTGTCGGGTCATATTCACAAGATGGTCGCGTCGGCGATTGTTGACATTGTCGACCTCTCGAAGGAAGCCCAGCGCCTCAGTGACGCCGAGCTCGCCCGCGCGCGCCATGAAAGCGCGGATGTCCTTGGGCAGGCATCCGCCACCGAACCCGATTCCGGCGCGTAGGAACTTCGGCCCGATTCGATCGTCCAGCCCGATCGCCTCGGCGATCACGGAGACGTCCGCGCCGGTGGCCTCGCAGACGTCCGCGACCGCATTGATGAACGATATTTTCGTGGCGAGGAAGGAGTTCGCGGAGACTGTGATGTCTCAGGACTTCGGTGACAGTTCTGTATCAGGACATCGGTGACAGTT
>NZ_JBQDLF010000082.1:0-8332 GCF_052095815.1 Brachybacterium sp.
GGGATGTGGATGTCTTGACAACACCCATCACAGCAGGGCCACGAGCCGTTCTACGTGAGCGACGCGACGCTCCCCATCACCACGAACCGGGAAGAGCCCCTTCCCGCCGCCCCCGCCCGATCCGCCCGCGCCGCCGCCGCTGGAGAGCTCGGGCAGCGGTGACGCGCCGGCCCGGCCCCCGCCGGAGAAGTCCGGCAGCTGCGGTCCCGGCGCACCGGTGTGATCGGTCATGTCTCCCCCTCGACGTGCTGCGTCCCCTGGCGCGCGCCCACCAGCGGCGCCGAGCCCACCCTAGCGGCGCGGCACCGTCCCGTACCGCCTCGGTGACGCAGGTGCGGTTGCCGGCGGATGTGACCAGCCTCACAGCATCTGCGCCGTGAAATCCACCCAATAAAGCAAGCCGCGAGTGGCGAAAACCTCTCAGGGAAGGCTACCCTCAGTAACGTCCCTGAAGGGCGCCCCGAGACGGTGCCCGGAGCCTTCCCGAGAAAGCCATTCCATGACTTCCTTCACCCGCCGCCACTTCGGCGCCCTGTCCACCGCCGGCGCCCTCGGGCTCGTCCTGACCGCCTGCGGCACCTCCGCCGACGAGACCGGCGCCGGCGCGGCCGACGAGGTCGCGGCCGAGGGCACCGTCGAGGTCGAGGACAACAACGGCACCCAGACCGTCGAGACCCCGCCGGCCTCCGTGGTCGCGACCGACAACCGCACCTTCGAGACGCTCTCCGACTGGGGCATCACCCTCAGCGCCGCCTCGCGCGCCCTGATGCCCACGACCAACCCGCTCAAGGACGACGAGTCGATCATCGACCTGGGCCTCCACCACGAGCCCGACCTCGAGGCCGTGGTCGCCGCCGAGCCCACCCTCATCGTCAACGGCCAGCGCTTCACCCAGTACCACGACGACTTCGTGAAGTACGCGCCCGACGCGACCATCCTCGAGCTGGATCCACGCGATGACCAGCCCTTCGCCGACGAGCTCAAGCGCCAGGTCTCCGTGCTCGGCACCGTTTTCGGCAAGGAGGCGGAGGCCGAGCAGCTCGGCGCCGACCTCGACGCGGCCATGGAGCGCGTGCGCGCCGCCTACGACGGCTCGGCCACGATCATGGCCGTGATCACCTCCGGCGGGGACATCGGCTACATCGCGCCCGGCGCCGGCCGCACCCTGGGCTGGACCTTCGAGGCGCTCGGTCTGGTGCCGGCGCTCGAGGTCGAGGGCGCCAGCGACGACCACCAGGGCGACGACATCTCCGTCGAGGCCATCGCCGACGCGAACCCCGACTGGATCCTGGTCATGGACCGGGACGCGGCGATCTCCGCCGACGACCCCGAGTACACCCCGGCCAACGAGGTCCTCGACTCCTCCGAGGCCCTCTCCTCGGTCGCGGCGGTCGCCGAGGACAACATCGTGTACATGCCGGCCGACACGTACACCAACGAGTCGATCCAGACCTACACCGAGTTCTTCACCGCCCTCGCCGACGCCCTCGAGGCCAAGGCCTGAGCCACGAACGCCGCCGCTGACCACCGCACGGCGGGCGGGACCTCCGGGGTCCCGCCCGCCGTGCGGTGCGTCGCCGCTGCCCGTATCGGGCCCGCGCCCACGGCGCGAGCCCGCTTCCCCCAGGAGATCTGATGTCCAGCCCATCCCTCGCCACCGGGGCGCCGCCGCAGCGGCGCCGCGGCCGCGAGCGCCTGATCGACGGCAGGCTCGTGATCGGCATCGCCGTGGTCGCACTGCTGCTGGTCGCCTCCCTGTTCACCGGCGTCTACGACATCGTCGGCGCCGAGGACGGGGCCGAGATGTTCGCGATCACCCGCATCCCGCGCACCGTGGCCCTGGTCCTCTCCGGCGCCGCGATGGCGATGTGCGGGCTGATCATGCAGCTGATGACCCAGAACCGCTTCGTGGAGCCGACCACCACCGGCACCACCGAATGGGCCGGGCTGGGGCTGATCCTGGTGATGGTGATGATCCCGGACGCCGGGCTGCTGACCCGGATGACGGTCGCGATCGTCTTCTCCTTCGTCGGCACCCTGGTGTTCTTCCTGTTCCTGCGCAAGGTCACCCTGCGCAGCTCCCTCATCGTGCCCATCATCGGCATCATGCTCGGCGCCGTCGTCGGCGCGGTCTCCACCTTCGTGGCCCTCCAGTTCGACGCGCTGCAGAACCTCGGCGTCTGGTTCGCCGGCTCCTTCACCTCGGTGCTGCGCGGCAGCTACGAGGTGCTGTGGATCGTGCTGCTGGTGGGCATCGCCGTGTTCTGGGTGGCCGACAGGCTCACCGTGATCGGCCTGGGCGAGGACATCGCCACCAACGTCGGGGTCAACTACCAGCGGGTGCTGCTGCTGGGCACCGGACTGGTCGCCATCGCCACCGGCGTGGTCACCGTGGTGGTCGGCAACCTGCCCTTCCTGGGGCTGATCGTCCCCAACGTGATCTCGATGATCCGCGGTGACGACCTGCGCTCGAACCTGCCCTGGGTGTGCCTGCTGGGCATCGCCATCGTCACCGTCTGCGATCTCATCGGGCGCACCGTCATCATGCCCTTCGAGGTGCCGGTCTCCCTGATCCTCGGGATCGTCGGGGCCGTCGTGTTCATCGCCCTCCTGCTGAGGCAGCGTCGACATGGCTGAGCGCACCCCCGTCCCCGCGCGCGCGATGCGCCGCCCCGGCGAGGCGCACCCCCTCGGCGCTCAGCTCACCGAGCGCCGGCTGGAGGCCGTCGCCGAGGAGCCGATCAGCCCGAGCATCAGCACCGCCCCCGCCGACCTGGTCGAGGACCTCGAGGTCATCGGCGCCCCCCGCCGCACCCGCAGCAGCTCCGGCGCCTTCCCCGACGCCCGCTCCCGTCGGCGCTACCGGATCATGCTCGCCGTCCTGATCGTGCTGGCCCTCGGGTTCGGCGCGGGCCTGCTCGCGGTCGACAACCCCATGCCGACGGGCTCGCGCGGCTTCTGGCTGATCGCCGAGATGCGCGCGACCTCGCTGGTGGTGATGGCCGTGGTCGCGTTCTGCCAGGCGGTCGCGACGATCACCTTCATGACTGTCACCAACAACCGCATCATCACGCCCTCGATCATGGGCTTCGAGTCGCTCTACACCGTGATCCAGACCGGAGCCGTCTACCTGCTCGGCGTGGCCGGGGTGGTCGCGCTGCAGGGCACCGGCCAGTTCCTGCTGCAGGTCGCGGCGATGGTGGGGCTCTCGGTGCTGCTGTACGGCTGGCTGCTGCGCGGCCGGTACGCGAACATCCAGGTGATGCTGCTGGTGGGCATCATCATCGGCGGCGGCATGGGTGCGATCTCCACCTTCATGCAGCGCCTGCTCACCCCGAGCGAGTTCGACGTGCTCACCGCCCGGCTGTTCGGCTCGGTGCAGAACGCGAGCGCCGAATACCTGCCCTTCGCGATCCCGCTGGTCCTCATCGCGGGCGTGCTGATCTGGTCCAACGCCCACCGGCTCAACGTCATCTCGCTGGGCCGCGACGTGTGCATCAACGTCGGCGTCGACCATGGGCGCCAGACCATCTACATGCTCGTGCTGGTCTCGATCCTGATGGCGGTCTCCACCGCCCTCGTCGGCCCGATGACCTTCTTCGGCTTCCTGGTCGCGACGCTGACCTTCCAGCTCGCCGGCACCCACGACCACCGCCTGCTGCTGCCGGTCGGCGTGCTGACGGGCTTCGTGGTCCTGGCCGGCGCGTACTTCGTCATGAACCATCTGTTCGCCGCGCAGGGCGTCGTGTCCATCATCATCGAACTCGTCGGAGGGACCGTGTTCCTCCTCGTCATCATGCGGAGGGGGCGTCTGTGATCACCATCGACGCAGTGCGGAAGCAGTATTCGGAGACGGTCGCGATCGGCCCGGTCACCGTCGACATCCCCTCCGGGGGAGTGACCGCCCTGGTGGGCCCCAACGGGGCCGGGAAATCGACCCTGCTGACCATGGCCGGGCGCCTGCTGGGGATCGACGAGGGCGCGATCGAGGTGGCCGGCTACGACATCTCCTCGACCGCCTCGAAGGACCTCGCGAAGATCCTCTCGGTGCTGCGCCAGGAGAACCACTTCATCACCCGCCTCACCGTGCGGCAGCTGGTGGGCTTCGGGCGCTTCCCCTACTCCAAGGGCCGCCTGACCACGCTGGACGAGCACAAGATCTCCGAGGCCATCGACTTCCTGAACCTCGACGAGCTCGAGGACCGCTACCTCGACCAGCTCTCGGGCGGCCAGCGCCAGCGCGCCTATGTGGCGATGGTGCTGGCCCAGGACACCGAGTACGTGCTGCTGGACGAGCCGCTGAACAACCTCGACATGCGCCACAGCGTGCAGATGATGGGGCGGCTGCGCGACGCCGCCCGCCAGCTGGACCGCACCATCGTGGTGGTCCTGCACGACATCAACTTCGCGGCGCACTACGCGGACCACATCATCGCCATGAAGGACGGCGGAGTGGTCGAGGCCGGGCCGGTCGGCGAGGTCATGAACGGCGAGGTGCTCACGCGGGTCTTCGACACCCCGGTGCAGGTCATCGACGGGCCGACGGGGCCGCTCGCGGTCTACTACTGAGCCGGAGCCGCCGGTTCGCGGTGGCGTTCAGACCATCTCGTTGTGCAGGATGTCCTCCTGCCGGTCCTCTTCGTGGCAGGTGACGGCGAAGACCCGCAGCGTCGAGTCCGTGGAGTGCCCGCCCGCCCACAGCTTCTGGCCTTCGTTCAGGCTGCTCGTGGGCGTGTCGGGCAGCAGCAGGCGGAAGTCACGGCACTGGTCGAATCCGTACACCGAGTCCCGGTACTCGATCGTGATCCCGTCGGCGTCCTCCGTGCCGCTCGCCGGCGAGGTGCGCGTGAACTCTGCCAGCTCCAGCGCATAGGTGGTCTCGTCGATCTGTTCACCGACCTCGAAACGGCCCTCGAACTCGGCCACGAACCGGACGCCCGCGCCCATCTCGGAGTCATGGTAGGTCCCGGTGAAGGTGCCGTCGGCGCCCATCTCGTAGCTCGTCCCCCAGGCGCCCGCACCGGAGGAGAACACGAAGGTCTTCCCCTCGAGCTCGGCGAGCATCTCGGCGCCGTCATCGCTGAAGTCCGGCTCGGGGATCTCCGGCTCGTAGGTCTCGGGGTCCAGATCCTCCGGGTAGGAGTACTCCCACAGCGTCTTCTCCGCGACGGTGACGGCTGCGAACGACTCGTCGACCACGGTGACCTCGAGCGGGACGCCCGCGGTCTCGAGCGCCGTGAGCACGCTGGGGAACGCCGCCAGCTCGCGCTCGAGGTCGAGCCCGACCGTGAAGGAACCTTCGAGGTCGAGGTATCGCTGGCCCTTTGTGGTCAGCGTGAGACCGTGATCGGCGGCCTTCTGAGCTGTGGCTTCCGGATCGGCGAGGGAGAAGGAGCTGCTGTCGGATGCCGAGAACTCGCCCTTGGCCGTCGCCTCTGCGGTGGGCGTCGCGGAATACCCCAGGGAGATCGTCTTGTACAGGGTCAGGGTCGGCTCCACGGCGAGGGACGCGGTGGCCGTCGCGCTCGCCGTCCCGGACATCGTCGTGGCCAGACCGGTGTCCAGCGCGGACAGCGGCGTGATCCCGGCGCTGCGCTGCAGGGTGAGGCCACCCTCCACGGATCCGGAGAACGTGCTGGTCAGGTCGAACTCACCGGTCGCGTTGAGTGAGATGCGGGGGGTGAGGGTGACGTCCCCGTCGAGGGTGACGGGGACCGGTCCGAGGAAGAACGTGGTCCGGGCGAGCGGGAGGTGCGCGTCGAACTCGTCGTCGACCGTGGAGATGTCGCCTTTCGCGCTGCCGCTGAGCCCGACGGACATCTCCGCCGAGCCCAGGAGGGAGGTGCTCATCGTCCAGTCGCTCTCGAACAGGGAGCCGGCCGTGGTCAGCACCCCGCCGATCTGCTCCGTGGCGTCGTCCTCGAGGACCTGGATCGTGTTCAGGAAGTGGACCGCGTCGAGACCCACGGCGATCGCGCCCTCGGGCTTGTACTCGGCGCTGTACGCGATTCGCACCCCCAGCTTCGCCTCGCACGTCACGGAGAGGTCGAGCTCCGCCGAACCGCTCAGCGACCACAGTCCGTCCGACGAGGTGCCCTTGCCCTCCTCGGCAGCCAGCGGGATCGATTCGAGCTCCTCGTCGCAGCTGTGCGCGAGCAGGCCGTAGGTCTCGTCGGTCGCGATCTCCCGCGGCTCCCCGGCCGAACCGTCCATGCGCGGGAAGGTCGGCCGGGCGGGCGCGATGCCCGGGAACGCCGGGTCGACGGGGCCGGCGCCCGTCACACCGGCGGGGACCGTCGCCCCGGCACCGACACCGCCTATCCCGCCGACGGGGCCGACGGGGACGGCACCGGGGGCCGGGGCGGTGAGGGGCGGCTCAGCACCGTCGGCGCCTCGCTGCACGATCTCGTCCGAGTCCCCACGGTCGAGGACCTCGTCGAACTCACCCTGCAGGATCACGTTGCCCAAGGTGGCGGGCCCGAGGATCGTGAGCCAGCGGCCCTGCTCGTAGCGGAGCGCGAGCACCTGCCCGAGCGTGCCGTCGGGGAGACCGTCGGAGGCACCTGCGACGATCACGTCGCCGATCCCGTAGCCGGGTGCCTCCGCGGAGGAGAGGACCGCCGCGCTCTCCTGCGTCATCCCGGCCGTGGCCTCGGGGGTGAGGATCTGCGCCTGCGGGGAGAGGACCAGGGCGTCGTCCGACGGGACGGTCACGGTGCCGTCCCAGGTCGCGGTCGCCGTGGCGCCGCCGACGTCGGTCGCGGTGACCGTGATCTCCAACGGACCGCTCTGCGCGGGGATGATGTCCTGGTGCCAGGTGCCGCCGTTCCCATCGAGGCGGAGCGGCGCGCTCGGCGTGACCTCCTCGCCGTTCACCGCCACGGCGATCGAGGCGATCCGGTGGGGTGCACGGAACGTCCCCTCGATGCGGACGATCCCGTGCTCGGCATCGATCGCGCCGCCGGGGAAGGAGTCCATCGTCACGGTGACGTCCTCGCCGCGGTCGACCTCCTGCGGCTGCACGATCGCGACGGGCAGGAACTCCGCCTGCGCGTCCACGTCGGCGGTGAGCTGAGGGTCCTCCGCGGAGACGATCACCAGCTCGCCGGCGCGCTCGGCATCCGCGGTCACGGTCGTGCCGCGGTGGCGGGCGTTGTCGTCATAGGTGCTGGTGATGGTGCCGGCGCTGCCGGATCCCGGGGAGAGCAGGCCGATCACGGCGGTGGCGTGCACAGCACCGAGATCCGCCTGCGCAGGAGTGCCGCCGGTGAACTCGAGCTGCTGCGGAGCCTGCGAGGACACTCCCATCACGGCACCGGCCGTCGTGGAGTCGACCTCGGCACCGGGAGGAGCCGTGGCGTCGGCGGCGGTCACATAGCCGATCACATCGATCTCGAGGTCCCCGGGGCTCGCGGCGGAGAGGCTGACGGCATCGTCGACGGTGCTGAGCACCGTGGTGGTGGTCGAGCTGCCCTGAGGGAAGTGCAGCACCTGATCGGAGAGCGTCACGGCCGTCGGCGCCGCGAAGGTGGCGGTGATCCGGGCCAGGGCATGGGGCGTGCCCTGGGGCACGGCGAAGCCGCCCACGTAGACGTCCTGCGCAGCGGTGAGGTCATCCGTGCCGATCCCGGCCTCCGTGCTCACGACCTGCACGGCCGCGGGCAGCAGCCGCAGCGATCCGGCCGTCTCGGCGCCGCCGTCGAAGAGCGCCAGGACCTCGAGGTGCACCGCGACGGGGGAGGAGGACTCCACGGTGATGACACCGTCCCTCACCGCGACGAAGGACGTGGCGGAGAGCGGACCGGTCCCGCCCGCAGCGGTGAGCACGGCGGAGCCCCGCTCCGAGAGCACGACGTCCTCGGCGGGGTCGATGGTGATGCGGGCGAGGGCGGTGCGGTCCACGCCCGCCTCGGCGACCCGCACCTCGGTGGTGCCGGCGGCGAGCTCCTGCTCGATGCCGGAGGACTCGATGCCGGACGAGCCGGTGCCGGGCGAGCCGGTGCCGGAGGAGCCGTCGGAATCGGAGGGATCGGCCCCGGAGATCTCAGTGGCGCCCATGTCCGCGGCGGCGTCCGACTGACGCAGCCACGGCACCCCCACGACGACCGCGCCGATCACCAGTGCGAGGGCCGCGACCGCCGCCGTGATGATCAGAGCCGTGCGCCGCGGCCTGCCCCTGCCCTGGCCTGCTTCGACCCCGTCCACGACGCTTCCCCCTCATATCGACTCCGAACTCGGCTCACTGTAGCCGAGGCGCAGGCCACGTCAGGATCCGGCGGCGAGCGACGCGGGAGCTGGGCCGGTCACGTGCGAGCCCGCGCCCCGCGCCGCG
>NZ_JBQDLF010000083.1:0-8281 GCF_052095815.1 Brachybacterium sp.
TCCTCGAATCAGGAGGCTTCAGAAACCAGCTACACCCTCGGATGCGATGAGCCATAAAACCTCTGCAGGCATGCTGAACGCCGGGGCTGGGG
This sequence comes from Brachybacterium sp., assembly GCF_052095815.1. NCBI lineage: Bacteria > Bacillati > Actinomycetota > Actinomycetes > Micrococcales > Dermabacteraceae > Brachybacterium > Brachybacterium sp. The sequence continues at coordinate 93 of NZ_JBQDLF010000083.1, forward strand.
TCGCGGCGAACTCGGGCCGCTGGATGAAGCTCACGTCGGAATCCTTCGCCGCGTCGAAGGCTCTGCCGCTCGTCAAGAACGCCTCCACCGGGAACCTCCACGCCACCCTCCGCGCGTCGAGCGGCCAGTTCGCCAAGAACCTGCAGTTCGTTGCGGGGCCGGCATCCCTGCTCAACCCCGCCGCCCTCGCCGCCGCCGGAGCGGTCATGTCGCAGATGGCGATGCAGGAGGCGATCGAGGAGATCGGCGAGTACCTCGCCGTCATCGACGAGAAGATCGACGACATCCTGCGTGCGCAGAAGGATTCGGTGTTCTCGGACATGATCGGCGTCGACCTCATGATCGAGGAAGCCATGACGGTTCGCGACGAGGTGGGCCGCGTCTCGGAGGTGACCTGGTCCAAGATCCAGAACTCCGCGCTGACCCTCGCCACCACCGAGGCTTATGCGCTGCGGCAGATCGATGCGCAGGCGGAGAAAGTCGAGAAGGCGAGTGTCGCGGACCTCGCCACGAAGGCGAAGGCCGCCGAGTCCACCGTGCGCGAGTGGCTCGCCGTGCTCGCGCGCTGCGTCCAGCTGCAGGATGCCCTGGCGGTCCTTGAGCTCGATCGAGTCCTCGACAGCGCGCCGGAGGATCTCGACCGCCACCGCCTCGGACTCCGCGCGGCACGGGCAAAGCGCCTCGCGCTGATCCACCGCACGACCGAGGAGCTGCTCGAGCGCATGAACACCACCATCCGTCGGGCCAACGCCAAGGTCCTCCTGTCCCCGCGGCCGGCTCGCGCGGCGGTCACCTCCAGCAATCTCGTCGTGGGCCGAGTGCTCGACTTCCAGACGGCCCTGGAGATCGAGGACGGCCACGACTCCACAGATGCGAAGCGATGGCGGACGGCAGCCGGAGAGGTGCGCGACAAGGTCGTCAGAACCGGCGTTGACGGCGCCGGCGCAGCGATCCAGTTCGGTGGCGACACCGCGGGTCGCGTCCGCTCCGGGGCCGGTCGCTTCTCGGAAGGCGCCCGCGCGTTCCGCGAGGCCGTCCGTCGCGAAGACCCCGAGGCGAGTGACGAATCGGCGACCGCGCAGCCGGTGGACGAGCAGGCCAAGTAGCTCGCCTCACCGCATATAGCAGCTCGATGCTGCGGGAGAACCTGAGTCCTCCACCCCACCGAGCCGTAGGAAACGTGCCGCAGATTCCGCTTCGGGGCACGTTTCCTACGGCTCGCTACATCCCGCTGCACCTGACCAGCCGAGTCGTAGAGTGCCCGACCCCCAGAAGGAGCGCTGTGCCCGAACCCATAAGCCAGGCTTGCCACCCGCGCCTAGGATGGGGTCATGGATCCACGTCGCCTGCTCATCTTCCGCACTGTGGTGCGCAACGGCTCGATCGGTGCCGGCGCCCGCGAGCTGGGCTGGACCCAGCCCGCGGTCTCCCAGCACCTCGCCGCGCTGGAGAAGGAGGTGGGCACCCAGCTGCTGCTGCGCTCCTCCGCCGGCATCACGCCGACGGAGGCCGGCACCCGCCTCGCCGCGCATGCCGAGGCGATCGCCGCGCAGCTGCATGCCGCTGAGGAGGAGCTCGCCGACATCACGGCGCTGCGGCGCGGGACGGTGAAGTTCGGGACGTTCCCGTCGGCCGCGGCGATGCTGCTGCCGCCGGTGCTGAAGCGGCTCTCCGAGACCGCTCCGGATCTGGACGTGACCTTCGCGGAGCTCGAGCCGCCGGATGCGGTGGTCGCGCTGCGCGAGGGCGAGCTGGATCTCGCGCTGGTGTTCCGCTACCCGTGCAGCGACATCGGCGATGAGGGCACCCTGGAGTGGACCCCGCTGATGGAGGACCGCGTGATGGTGGTGCTGCCGCGCGACCACCCTCGGGCCGAGGATCCGGACCTCACCCTCGGCGACCTGGCGAAGGATCCGTGGATCGCGGGCTGCGAGCGCTGCCGGGCGAACCTGATCTCCAGTGCGCGCCGCGCCGGCTTCTCCCCGCAGGTGCGCCACTCCACCGATGACACGATCGTGGTCCAGCAGCTGATCATGCATGGCGGCGGCGTCGCGCTGATGCCGGAGACCGCCCTCGAGGCGGCACCGTCGGCCGATCTGGTGGTGCGTGCCATCCCGAACCTCGACAACCGGATGATCGGGCTGCTGAACCGTCGCGGCGCGCTCGCGATCCCGGCAGTGGGCGCCCTGCGGGATGCGCTGGTGGCTGAGACCACCGAGCGCCTGGACACGGCGGTGATGATCTGAGCCCCCGCACGGCCGGCGGTGCCCCGGCACGTACCTGGGTGCGGCCGGGCCTGATGCTCATCGGGGGCCTGCTGCTGGCGGTACTGCTGCTGCTCGCCGACCAGTGGATCGCCGCGATCGCTGTCGCGCTGTTCTCCGTCTTCATGGCGTACTGGACCAGCCCACTGCGCTCCGGCCCGCACGTTCCGCTGGCCGAGGCCCGCACGCAGGGACCGGGCACCGCGATCATCCTGTGGGCACCCGGCAACCCGCTCTCGGCCCGCCTGCAAGCGGCGATCCGCGGCCCCCGCCAGGACGTGGCCTGGGTGAACGTGTTCCGCGACCCGCACGCGCAGGAGCTGCTGACCGCGCACGGCGGCACGGGCGCACTGCCGCTCGTGCTGCTCGGCGAGCAGACGATCGCGAACGCAACCGCCGGGATGCTGCTGGACCTGCAGGAAGCCGAGCAGCGGCGTCGGACCGAGGGCGGGGACGTCGGCGAGCGCTGACTCAGGCGCCGGGCAGCTGCCCGATCACGACGGTCCACTCGCGCACGCTGCGGTCCGCGATGACCCGCTCGCGCTTGAAGGGGTCGCCGTCGAGCTTGGCGAGCGCATCCTCCGCGGAGTCCGCGAGGAGGATCAGCAGCGCCCCGGGCTCGCCGCTCAGCGGGCCGGACAGCAGCAGCGTCCCTTCGCGGTGCAGCTCGGAGAGGTGCTCACGATGCTCGGGGCGGAAGGTCGCGACGCGCGAGGCGTCATCGATGTAGGTGTACTGAACGGCGAAAGCGGCCATGGCTTCTCCCTGGGGCGGGGGCCGACGCCGGTGCGCGGCCCGTAGTTATCTGGGTTCATCGTCCCGCATCTGCGCGGGTCACGCGGGGTCGTCCAGGAGACCGCATCTTTCCTTTTCCGTAATTACGGATATAGTGGGTCTCGTTCCCGACCCGCAAGGAGGCCCGACATTCCCGTCGCCCCCGCCCCCGCCGAGCTCCTGGAGCGGCTCTCCGCCCTCGAGGCACGGGTCGCCGAGCTCGAGGGCGAACGCAGCGACGCTCCATCACCGCCCCGCAGCACCACCGCGAGCGATGCGGGCGACAGCGCGCCCGAGGATCCGTTCTGGGCGCTCGCCTCGCTCAAGGAGCACCTGCCCGCACCGGGCGGGGTGCTGCTGACCGGCGCGGTCGATGTCGGGGCGGGACATCTGGAGTACCAGTGGGCGCGCCCCACCGAGCACCTGCTGGAGACGGACTGGCAGCAGCATGCGGAATCCGTCGGCGCCCTCGGCCATCCCCTGCGGATGGCGATCCTGCGTCGGCTGCTGGACGGCGAGCACACCGTCGCCCAGCTGGTCGAGGAGCTCGAGCTGGGCTCCACCGGCATCGCCTACCACCACCTCTCCGCTCTGCAGGCAGGCGGCTGGGTACACTCGCCGCGCCGCGGCAGCTGGGCCCTGCTCACTCCCCGCGTGATCCCCCTGCTGACCATCCTCATCGCCCTCGAGAGGGGCTGAGCGTGAACTCCCCCCGGCCCGCCAGCCCTCACGACCCCGCGCCCGAGACCACCGCTCCTGCCGATCCCGCCGAGCCGGTCGGCCCCGCCGCTCCGGCACCCACTGCATCGGCACCCTCAGGCCCGGTCACCCGCCGCACGGTCCTCGCGGCAGGGATCCCGGCCGTCGTCGGTCTCGTCGGCCTGGGGGCACTGACCAACCCCCGCCCCGCGAGCCTTGGAGACCCCATCGGAGATCAGCAGCTGACCAGCGCCCTCGCCCCGCATCTCAGCGGCCACCGACGGGTCGCCGTCGCCTACCTCGACGGCAGCGGCAGCCCCCGCTTCGCCGGCTTCGGGGCCGACGAGACCAGCGAGTTCGAGATCGGCTCGATCTCCAAGACCTTCGCCGGCGCACTGCTCGCCGAGGCGATCACCCGCGGCGAGGTCACCGCGGAGACGACCGTGGCCGAACTACTCGGGGCGGAGGCCGCGGGCAGCGAGATCGCGGGCGTCACCCTCGCCGAGCTCGCCACCCACACCTCGGGGATGCCGCGCCTGGCCCTCGCCGCGCTGCCCGGCTCGATGGTCGCGAACTTCCTGCGCAAGGACCCGTATGCGCGGCGGGATGCCGCACAGGTGATCGATGATGCCCTGGGCAGCGCTCTCACCGGGCGGGGCGAGTTCGCCTACTCGAACCTGGGCGTCGCCCTCCAGGGCCAGCTGCTGGCCCGCGCGGCCGGGACCGACTATGCCTCACTGCTCACCGAGCGGATCCTGGACCCGATGGAGCTGAGCGGCACCTACGCCCCGATCCTTCCCGAGCACCTGAGGGAGTCGGCGACCCGGGGCCGAGGGAAGAACGGCCTGGCGCAGGCCGCATGGACGATGTACGGCAGCGCTCCAGCGGGCGGCATCCGCTCCACCGCGAAGGACATGGCAACCTACCTGGCCGGCACGTTCGACGGTTCGGCGCCCGGCGCGGCCGCCGCCTCGGAGGTCCTGCACAGGGTCGACGAGACCGAGAACATCGGCATGAACTGGTTCCAGGAGGACTTCGGCGACGGCACCTGGCACACCTTCCACAACGGCATGACCGGGGGCTATGCCTCGTTCGTGGGGTTCACGCCGGAGACCGGGCGCGGGATCGTGCTGCTCACCGATACCTCTCGCAGCCTGGATGCCCTCGCGATGGACGTGCTCACCAAGCAGGTGGCGCTGTGATGAGCCTGCTCCCGCTGCTGGTGGGACTGCTCCTGGCCGCGATGCTGCTGACCTCTCTCGTGTCCCTGCTCCGCCACCACCAGCATCCGTGGCGGATCCTCGAGCGGGCGCTCGGCAGTGCGAGCCTCCTTGCGATCATCGGCGCGATCGGGATCGTGCCCGCGTCGCTGTGGTGGGTGCCGTGGCTGCTGACGCTGCTGCTCGCCGCCGGTGTCGTCGTCGCCTGTCGGCGCCTGCTCACCCAGGCTCCGCCTGCTCAGCCCTCCCGGCGCCAGGCGACTGCCCTTTCCGCGCCGAGCCGCTCGAACCTCATCACGGAAGGGCTGCTCTACCTCGGACTGCTGGTCATCGCGCTGGCCGCAGGCTGACCCGGTCGCTCAGCTGCGGAGCGGCAGCCAGTCGAGCACGTCCTGGATGCCCTGGTCCCAGAACTCCCAGGTGTGCGCGCCGGGGCGCAGCCGGGAGCTGAGCTCCACGCCCTGCTCCTCGGCGGCGGAGAGGAAGCGACGGTTGTGGTCTAACAGCTGATCCTCGGTCCCGCAGTCCAGGAACAGAGCCGGCAGAACCGCCGGATCGGCGGCGCCGAGCAGGCCCAGCAGATCGTCCTGCGTCTCGGCGATATCGCGTCCGGCCCAGATCCGCTCGGCGAGATGGCCGGTGTTCAGATCCAGGCTCAGCGAGGCGGGGTCCATCGCGCCGGACAGGCTCGCCGCGGCCGCGAACCGCTCCGGATGGTTCAGCGCGAGCTTGAAGGCCCCGAAGCCGCCCATCGACAGGCCCGCCACGAAGGTGTCCTCCCGCGCGGTGGAGACGCGGAAGGTGCGAGCGATCAGCTGCGGCAGCTCCTCGGTGATGAAGGTCCAGTACTTCTCCCCCACCGCTTCGTCGGCGTAGAAGGAGCGGCGCACTTCGGGCATCACCACGGCGATGCCCTTCTCGGTCGCGTAGCGCTCGATCGAGGTGCGGCGCTCCCAGATCGTGCAGTCGTCGCTCAGCCCGTGCAGCAGGTAGAGCACCGGCACACCGCGCTCAGCGCCCGCCGCGGAGCCGTCACCGTCGGCCCCTTCCATCCCGATACCGGCTGCGGCCTGCGGCATCAGCACCACCATCGAGGTGCCCATGCCGAGGGATTCGGAGAAGAAGTCAGTGCGCATGCGGATCATCGGTGATCGCTCCTGGGTCGGTACCGGCAACGTGCTGGATCCATTGAACACTCTCCCGCCCATGACGGCCCGCTTACGATGGCGCCATGACTACCGTGCCCGCTCCGTCCTGGATCCGCGATGCCATCTGCTGGCAGGTCTACCCGCTGGGCTTCTGCGGCGCACCGCGCGTGCGCACAGACCTCGGCGGCGAGGGCTACGGCGGGGCCGACGGGGAGAACGTGGTGCACCGTCTGCGCCGCCTGGACGGCTGGCTCGACCACCTGGTGGGCCTCGGTGCGAACGTGCTGCTGCTGAACCCGATCTTCGACTCCGTCTCCCACGGCTACGACACCCTCGAGCATCGCCGCCTCGACCCGCGGCTCGGCGACGAGGACGATTTCGACGCCCTGATCACCGCCTGCCACGCCCGGGGCGTCCGGGTGGTCCTCGATGGGGTGTTCAACCACGTCTCGGACAGTCACCCGGTGGCGCGGCAGGCGATCGCCGCCGGCCCGGGCACCGAGGACGGCGCCCGGATCCGCTGGTCCGGCACCAGCCCCTACGGCTTCGAGGGGAATGCGGACCTCATCGAGATCGATCTGGCCGACGCCGTCATCCAGGACCGCGTCGTGGAGATCATGGGCCTCTGGCTCGATCGCGGGGCCGACGGCTGGCGGCTGGACGCGATGTACGCGGCAGGGGCCGAGGCCTGGGCGCCGATCCTCGAACGGGTGCGGGCCGCGCATCCCGAAGCGTGGATCCTCGGCGAGGTCATCCACGGCGACTATCCGGCCTTCGCCGCCGCGTCCACTGCGGATTCGATCACCCAGTACGAGCTGTGGAAGGCGATCTGGTCCGGGCTGCGCGATCACAACCTGTTCGAGCTCGCCCACGCCCTGGGTCGCCACCAGGAGTTCCTGGAGGCCGAGGGCGGGGCGCATCCGCAGACCTTCGTGGGCAACCACGACACCACCCGCATCGCCTCCCAGCTCACCGACGGGCGAGACCTCGCCGCAGCCTTCGCGCTGCTGGCGCTGCTGCCCGGGATCCCGACGATCTACGCCGGGGATGAGTTCGGCGCCACCGGCATCAAGGAGGAGCGGGTGGGAGGGGATGACGCGATCCGGCCCTGGTTCCCCGGCAGCCCTGAGGAGGTGGTCGCCGCGGCCGCCGCCGCGGACAGCGCCCCGGGCGGGCCCCACCACCTCACTCTGCTGAAGCCCGACGCCGCGGAGCGGATCCTCGAAGTGCATCGCCGGCTGTTCTCGCTGCGTCGCCGGGAGTCATGGCTCGCGACCGCCTCGGTGCACGTGGACGAGGATTCGCTGGAGAACACCTGGGCGCAGATCGTGCTGACCCCGGGCGGCGGGGGCGGTGTCGACGGCAGCGACGGCTCGGGCAGCGGGCACGGCGTCGATGGTGTCGCCGGTGGTGCCGGGGATGCCGGTGGCGCCGGGGATGCTCCGGCCCCGCTCACCCTGGTGCTGAACCTCGGGGACGAGGACCGGCCCGCCCCGGGTGAGCTGCTCGAGGTGGTCAGCGGCGCGGACATGCTCGACGGCGTCGGTCCCGCGGCGCCCGGCATGGTGCCCGCGCACGGGATCGCCGTGGTGCGGTGAGCGGCACACCCGTGGCGCAGTGAGTGGCGCAGTGAGCGGCGCACCCGTGGCGCAGTGAGCGGCACCCCTCCCCTCTCCACGACGTAGGCTCGGAGGCATGAGCCCCGCGATCAAGCCTGCTGCATCCGTGAACACCGCCCCCGTCGTCGCCCTCGGGCTGGTCGGTGGCTGGCTGACCGCTCGCGAGACGGGCATCCGTCCGCTCGGCGGCGTGGTGCTCGCCACCGCCGGACTCTACGCGGGCCGTACCTGGCTGGCCCGCCGCGGTCCGGCCACCACCGCCGTGCTCGGAGCGACCTATGTGGTCGGCTTCGGGCTCTCCCACCCGCTGGCCAAGAAGATCGGTGCGTGGCCGGCGGTGCTCACCGTCACCGCAGCCGCCGCCGGCGCGGCCGCCCTGCTCTCCGACGCCGCCTACAGCGAGTGGCTCCCCGCCGACGACAAAGGCTGAGCTCGAACGTTGCAGAGCGGGGCGATAGAACGCCC
>NZ_JBQDLF010000084.1:0-7007 GCF_052095815.1 Brachybacterium sp.
CCGGCGTGATCCTCCGCTCCTGTGGCCCGCGCCGCAGTCGGCCTGCGCACACCCCCGACCCCGGGCGTCCTCCCAGGTCAGCTGCGCTTCATGCCGGGGAGGGCGAGGCCTGCTCGTCCCCGGGCGCGGCGAGCTCGAGGGCGTGATGTGCACGACCGAAGGCCGCCACCTCCGCCGCCCGTCGGAAGCCGAGCTTCTCGAGCACGCGGAGCGAGGCGGGGTTGTCGACGTCGGCCAGGGCGACCAGCCGCGGCAGGCCGAGCGGGCCGAACGCCGCCGCGATGCACAGCCTCCCGGCCTCCGTCGCAAGGCCCCGGCCCCAGGCGCTGCGGGTCAGGGTGTAGCCGAGCTCGACGCCGTGCGCGGTGATCTCGAGCCCCGCGTCACCGATCAGCTCCCCGGTGCCATGGTCCACCACGGCCCAGCAGGCGAATCCGTGCTCGTGCTGGTGACGTCGGTAGCCCTCGATCATCTGCGCCGTCTCCTCACGCGAGACCGCACCGCCCTCACCCACGTGACGCATGACCTCCTCGTCCCCGTAGACGGCATGGGCCGCGTCGGCGTCGGCCGGCTCGAAGGGGCGCAGCAGCACACGGTCGCCGCGCAGCGGGAAGGACAGGGACGCGGAGGAGGGTGCGGAGGAGGGCATGGGGGAAGTGTGCGGGGCCCGTCGGCCGTGGTCAACGCGGTTCCTGCGGGACGGCTCGGGCTACCCTGACCGGGATGTCACGCGCCGCCTTCCTGCCTCCAGTGCTGCTCGGCCTCGTGGTCCTGCTGCTCGCGCAGCTGGTGGGCCTGGCCGTCTCGGCCCTGCTCGGCCTGCCCGTCCCCGGCGTGGTACTCGGGATCGTGCTGCTGGTCGTGCTCGGGATCCTGGGCCCCACCCGCGCCGTGGTGCGCGTCGCCGATCCGGCCGCGACCCCGCTGCTCGCGCATCTGCAGCTGCTGTTCGTGCCGCCCAGCGTGGGGATCGTCCTCGAGCTCGAGTCCCTCGCCGAGAACGCCCTGCCGCTCGCGCTCGCCGTGGGCGGCTCCTTCCTGGTGCCGCTGATCGTCTCCGGGATGGTCCTGCAGGCGCTGCTGCGCCAGCAGGACCGCCGCCGGGACCGGCGACAGGAGGAGGCGGCATGAGCACCCTCATCCACCTGCCCGTCTTCGGGCTCGCCCTGACCCTCACCGCGTATCTCGGGGCGTACTGGCTCCACCAGAGGCTCGGCCGGCCCGGCGTGCTCTCACCGGTGCTGGTCACCACCGCAGTCGTCGCCGCGGTCCTGCTGCTCACGGGGCTCCCGTACGAGGTCTATCTCGAGCAGGTCGCGCTGCTGACGATGCTGCTCGGGCCCGCCACGGTCGCCCTCGCCCTGCCGCTGCTGCGCAACGGGAAGGCGCTGCTCAGCTCGGCGCCCGCCGTGGTCGCGGCGCTCGCCGCAGGCGGAGTGCTCAGCATCGTCATCACGGTGGGGGTGCTGCGCGCGTTCGGCGTCGAGGACGACCTGCTCCGAGCCGCACTGCCCCGCTCGGTGACCTCCCCCGTGGGCCTGTCGATCGCCGAGGTGCTCCAGGCCTCCGTACCGCTCGCGGTGGTGCTCACGATGATCTCCGGCGTCCTGGGCGCGGTGGTCGGCCGGGCGCTGCTGAGCCTCGCGGGGGTGCGGGACGAGCGGGCGCGCGGCTTCGCGGTGGGCCTCACATCGCACGGTATCGGCACCTCCCGCGTGCTCGCGGATTCGACCGAGGCCGGGGGCTGGTCCAGCGCCGCCATGGTGCTGAATGCCCTGGTCATGACCATCGTGCTGCCGATCGTGGCGGCGCTCGTGACGAGCTGAGGCTCAGGCCCTCCGGGGCGCAGACTCCGAGGATCGGATTCCGAGCCTTGCGATGAGCCCCTCGACGCGGCCGCGGAGGTCACCACCGAGGAGGGGAGGGATCACCGAGGAGGGGCGGGTCAGCGGAGGTCGAGGAAGGTGCGCAGCTCCGCGAAGGCGGACGGGACCACTGAATAGTGCGCCCAGCGGCCCTTCTGCTCACGGGTCAGCAACCCGGCCTCGACCAGCTTCTTCATGTGGTGGCTCACGGTGGGCTGCGAGATCCCGAGCGGTTCGGCGAGATCGCACGCGCACACGTCCCCGCAGCCGCGCACCGCCACGTGGGAGAGCAGCTGGAGGCGCGTCGGATCCGAGAGCGCCTTCAACCGCAGCGCCAGGTGCTCCGCCTCTACGACGTCGATCAGGCCGGCGCCGAGCACGCAGCAGCCGTCGGCGGTCGAGGTCCCGGGCTCGCAGGACTCCGCAGGAGCCTCGGCGGAGGCCCTGATCGAGATGCTCACGGAGCGAGAGGCGGTGGAGGAGGACATGGACGCACCTTACATTGACGTTCGTCTATGCGACAGGCTAGCGTTCGCATCGACATCCGTCTATGGGAAGAGGCAGTGCTCGATATGACGACCCCCGACATGACGACCGAAGCGACCAGCGCACCCACCGGTGTGGTCGGGGAGATGTCGTTCCTGGACCGGTACCTGCCGGCCTGGATCCTGCTCGCGATGGGCCTCGGCCTGATGCTGGGACGCGTCGTCCCCGGGATCGCGCCCGCGCTCGAGTCCGTGAGCATCGCCGGGGTCTCGCTCCCGATCGCCGTGGGACTGCTGGTGATGATGTACCCCGTGCTCGCCAAGGTGCGCTACGACGAGACCCGCCGCATCAGCGCCGACCGTCGTCTGATGATCACCTCGCTCGTGCTGAACTGGATCGTCGGCCCGGCGCTCATGTTCGCCCTCGCGTGGATCTTCCTCGCCGACCTGCCCGAGTACCGCACCGGGCTGATCATCGTGGGCCTCGCCCGCTGCATCGCCATGGTGCTGATCTGGAACGATCTCGCCTGCGGCGACCGCGAGGCCGCCGCCGTGCTGGTCGCGATCAACTCCGTCTTCCAGGTCTTCGCCTTCGGCGTGCTCGGCTGGTTCTACCTGCAGGTGCTGCCCTCGTGGCTGGGCCTGTCCACCACCACGGTGGAGTTCTCGGTCGGCGCGATCGTGCTCAGCGTGCTGGTCTTCCTCGGCATCCCGCTGGTCGCCGGCTTCCTCACCCGGGTGCTCGGGGAGCGGGTCAAGGGCCGGGACTGGTACGAGAACCGGTTCCTGCCGCGTATCGGCCCGTTCGCCCTCTACGGCCTGCTGTTCACGATCGTGCTGCTGTTCGCCCTGCAGGGCGATGCGATCCTCTCCGCCCCGGTCGACGTGGCCCGCATCGCGCTGCCGCTGCTGGCCTACTTCGTGCTGATGTTCGTGGGCTCGCTGCTGCTCAGCCGCGCCGTGGGGATGGACTACGCGAAGTCCACCACCGTCGCCTTCACCGCCTCCGGCAACAACTTCGAGCTCGCGATCGCCGTCGCGATCGGCACCTTCGGCGTCACCTCCGGTCAGGCGCTCGCGGGCGTCGTCGGCCCCCTCATCGAGGTCCCCGTGCTGGTCGCCCTGGTCTACGTCTCACTGTGGATGGGCCGACGGCTCTTCCCCGGCGATCCCACCGTTCCCTCCTCCGCCCGCACCACCGCAGCCCCCGAGGAGATCCCCGCATGAGCGCCCCGTCCACCACCCCGTCCGTCCTGTTCGTCTGTGTGAAGAACGGCGGCAAGTCCCAGATGGCCGCCGCCCTCATGGAGGCCCGCGCCGCGGGCGCCGTCGAGGTGCACTCGGCCGGCACGAAGCCCGGCACCGCGGTCAACGCCCTCTCCGCCGAGGTCGTCGCCGAGGTCGGAGGGGACATGAGCGCCGCCGTCACCAAGCCGATCGACCCCGCGCTGCTGGCCCGCGTGGACCGCGTCGTGGTGCTCGGCGAGGAGGCCGTGGTCGATCCCGTCCCCGACATGGCCGGGACGATCGACACCTGGGTCACCGACGAGCCCTCCGAGCGCGGCATCGAGGGCGCCGAGCGGATGCGCCTGGTGCGCGACGACATCGACCGGCGGGTGCAGGAGCTCCTCGCGGAGCTCACGGCCGACGATGGCTGAGCGCCCGGCGTACGCTGGCCCCCATGACGGCGACCTCCGACCACGACGCCTACATCGCCGAGCGCCCCGAGGCGTTCCGGCCCCTGCTGCAGGAGCTGCGCGCGACGCTGGCCCGCACCCTGTCCGAGGCGGAGGAGGTCGTGGCCTACGACATGCCGGGATTCCGGATCGACGGCATGATCGTCGCGGGCTATGCGGCGTTCACGAAGCAGTGCGGTCTGTACCTCCAGGCGGAGGCGCTCGTGGAGCACGCCGAGGAGATCGCGGCCGCTGGGCTCAAGGCGACGACGACGGGCATCACGTTCACGGCACGGAAGCCGATCCCGGAAGACCTCGTCGAGAAGCTCGCACTGGCCTCGCGGAGGGCCGCGGGAGTCTGACGCCCCGGACGGCGCCCGCTGAGCGATCAGGCTAGCGAGGCGTCCTCGAGCATCGCGTCGTACCCTGCCCGGTAGTCCGGCACCTCGAGATGCCCCAGCAGCTCGTGCAGCGCGGCGGCGTCCAGCACCGTGCCCGCACCAGGATCCGGGGAGACGCGGGGCGGGACGGGCACGCCGAGCCGCTGCGCGAGATGTGTGACGACCTCACCGAGCCTGGCGGGTGCGCCGTCGGCCGCATGGAGCAGCGCTGGCGGCTCGGGCGCCGACAGCAGCGCGACGATCGCCCGTGCCAGATCGACCTCGTGGATCCGGTTGGTGCGGCGGTCGTGCTCGACGGACCGCCCTTCCTGGACGGTTCTGATCAGGTGGTCACGGCCGGGGCCGTAGATCCCCGCGGGGCGCAGGTTCTCCCTGCCGGTGAGGATCTCGACGACGGCGGCGAACTGGCCGGTGAGGCTTAGCGACCGGCGCACCGCCCGAGGATCGGCGGTGACGTCGACGCCGTCGACGCGAGCGCTGCCGGCATCCGCCCTCAGGAGGGTGGCAGGATGCGGACGAGCGTGGTCTTGCCGGCGCCGTTGGAGCCGAGCAGGGCGAGGATGCTGCCGCGCGCGACCTCGAGGTCCACCCCCTTGAGCACCTCGAGCTCGCCGTAGGCCCTGTGCAGTCCCCGCACCTCGATGGCGGGGGTCGTTCTCTGCGAGGACGTCATGATCTGCCTCCTGTCCGAGGAGCCGTGACCCGCCCTGTGCGGGGGCTCCTGGTGCCAGGGTGCGGGATTGAGGCTTGATCAAGGTCAAGCCCCGATCCTGGTCGAGCCTCTCGGCGCGCCCCTCGAGGGCCCGGGCCTTCGCTGCGGCGACCGTCACATCATCGAGGGCGTCGGCCGCTCCGGAGCAGGCGTAGCATTCCGCGCGTGCCATCACATGGGCTGTTTCGGCCCTCCAGCATCGACCGACGACCGCGCCCCGCGCGGACCGTCTTCCTCGCCTTCGGCCTCTGCGCCGTCCTGGGGACGCTCCTGCTGATGCACCCTGCCGCCTCGACCGGCCCCGGCGGCGCCGGGGCGATGGAGGCGCTGTTCACCGCGGTCTCCTCGCTGTGCGTGACCGGGCTGATCGTGGTGGACACCCCCGTCTTCTGGACCGTCTTCGGGCAGGTCGTGATCCTCGCGCTGATCCAGCTCGGCGGCTTCGGCGTGATGACCTTCGCCTCCGTGGTGGGCATCGCCGTGGTGCGCAAGCTGTCCCTGCGCTCGAAGCTCACCGCCGCCGCGGAGGTCAAGAGCTTCGGCATCGAGGACGTGCGCACCCTCGTGATGAGCGTCGTGCGGATCTCTCTCGCCATCGAGGCGATCGCGGCGGCGATCCTCACCCTGCGCTTCGCGCTCACCTACGGCGAGACGTGGGGCCGGGCGCTGTGGCTGGGCGTCTTCCACTCGGTCTCCTCCTTCAACAACGCCGGCTTCGCGCTCTACAGCGACAGCCTCATGTCCTTCTGGGACGACCCCGTGGTGCTCCTGACCACGAGCGGCGCGACGGTGCTCGGCGGCCTCGGGTTCCCGGTGCTCATGCAGCTGATGAGGCACCTGGGCACCGTGCGCCTGTGGACCATGAACACCCGGATCGTCCTCGCCGCGACGCCGCTGCTGCTCGTGCTCGGCACCGTGTACATCACCGCGCTCGAGTGGGCGAACCCGGCCACCCTCGGCGGGATGCCCCCTCACCTGCGGATCCTCAACGGCTTCGCGATGTCCGCCCAGACCCGCACCGCGGGCTTCAACACCATCGACACCTCGGCCATGGACCCGGCGACCTGGCTGGGCATGGACCTGCTGATGTTCATCGGTGGTGGCCCCGCCGGCACCGCGGGCGGCATCAAGGTCACCACCTTCGCCGTGCTGTTCTTCCTCATGCTCGGCGAGCTGCGCGGCGCCGGAGCCGTCACGGTCTTCGGCAAGCGGCTCTCGCGAGCGGTGCACCGCCAGGCGATCACCGTCATCGTGATGGCGGTCGGCCTCGTGGTCGCCTCCACCGTCGCGATCATGCTCATGACCGACTACTCCCTCGACGAGATCCTGTTCGAGGTGGTCTCCGCCTTCGCGACCGTGGGCCTGTCCACCGGGATCACCGCGGACCTCCCCGTCGGCGCGCAGCTGATCCTCGTGGCGCTCATGTTCATCGGCCGACTGGGTCCGATCACCGTCGCCACGGGACTCGCCCTCCGCCGCCGCACACTCCTCTACGACCTCCCCAAGGAAAGGCCGATCATTGGCTAAGCACAGACTCTTCCGCACCGGTCCCTCCTCCGGCCCGACCTCCGAGAGATCGGTCGCGGTCATCGGCCTGGGCCGCTTCGGGCAGTCCCTCGCCCTCGAGCTCATGGACGAGGGCGCCGAGGTGCTCGGCATCGACGTGCGGGAGGACACCGTCCAGGCGCTCAACGGCAAGCTCACGCACGCCGTCGTCGCGGACGCCACCCAGGAGGAGGTGCTGCGCCAGCTCTCCCTCCCCGAGTTCGACCGCGTCGTCATCGCGATCGGCAGCGACATCCAGGCCAGCATCCTGGCTCTTCGCGGTTCGTGGTGAATGACCCTGCTGTGGCGGGTATTCACGCTAC
>NZ_JBQDLF010000085.1:0-6267 GCF_052095815.1 Brachybacterium sp.
CGCCCCTTGCACGCCCCCTCGCCGGGAGTCATCCACAGGTTCTGATCATTCCTCGCACCACCCCGTCGCTGATCCGTAGCGCGTTCGCGAGGATCGTCAGCACCGGGTTCACTCCGCCGTTGGTCACGTGCGTGGACCCGTCGGCGACCACGATGTTCTCGTGGCCCCACACCCGTCCGTCCGCTCCCACCACCGAGCTGCGCGGGTCGGTGCCCATCCGGCAGGTGCCGGCCTGGTGCTGACCGGCGCTCGGCGGTGAGTCCGGCCCGATCGGGCCCATCGGCCGCACCTCCACCGCGCCGGCCTCCCGCAGCCAGGCGGCCGCGCGCCGGGTGAGCATCTCGCGGCCGCGGAGGTCCTCCGGATGCAGGCTCCCGCTGAGCCGCACCGTCGACCTCCCCAGGCGGTCGCGGAATCCGGCGTCGATCCGCACCCGCGAGCTCGACGAGGTGACCTCCTGGATCGGGCCCACGATCCGCGCGAACCGCAGCATCGCGCCCTCCACCTCGGGGGAGCCGAGCCGCGCCGTCGGCGGGACCAGCCCCGTGTCGCGCAGGGACTGATGCGTGCTGGCGGGGGTGGGGACGAACTCGTCGGCGAGGATCCCGCCGCCGATCACGCCGTCGTTGCCGTGCCGGAAGTCTGCGGTGGAGATGCTGGGGCCGGGACCGCGCAGGTCCACCACCTCCTCAGCGAACAGCGCGGAGGCGCCGCCGTAGGCATGGCCCTGCAGGTGACGGCCCACCTGGTCGTGCGCGTTCCCGAGCCCGCCCGGGAAGGCGTCGCAGGCGCTGTCCAGCAGCAGCCGTGCGCTCTCGATCGCGCCCGCGGCGAGCACCACCGTCCCGGCGCCCACGGTACGGCGCCAGATCCTCCCGCCCTTCTCTCCCACGAGGTCCACGGACCGGGCGCGGCCGGCGGCGTCCACGAGGATCCGCGCCGCCTGGGCGCCGGGGAGCAGCGTCGCGTTGCCGCTGGCCAGAGCGCGGGGGAGCGTGGTGTTGTGGCTGCCGGCCCGTGCCCGGACCGGGCAGTCGAAGCCGACGCACTGCGCGCAGCGACTGCAGGCGGCTCGGCCCCCGTGGGGGCGGCTGTTGACCAGCAGCGGCACCGGCTGGGTCCCGAACCCGAGCCGTTCCGCGGCGCCGGCCAGCAGCCCGGTCAGCGGTGACGGCGCCAGCGGACCCATCGGCAGCGGCGCGCTGCGCGGGCCCTCCCACGGATCGTGCCCGGTGGTCCCGGAGACGCCGAGCATCGTCTCCACGCGCGCATAGAACGGCTCCAGAGCGTCGTAGCCGATCGGCCAATCCGCGAGCGCGCTGCCTCCCGGCACCCCGTAGGTGCTGGCCATCGCGAAGTCCTCGGGAGCGAGCCGCCACGCCTGGGCGCCGTAGACCCGGGTGCCGCCGCCGATCGTCATCGCGTTGTTGCTCCACAGCCCCTGCGCGGCGGTCACCTCCTCGCGGCCCTCGCCGGCCTCCACCCGCCGGATCTCCGAACCAGCGCCGGGGCCGACTTTCGTGAACAGTCCGACGCCGGCGCGCGGGGTGCGCAGCGGCTCGGTGAGCAGCGAGGATCTCTCCGGCAGTCTCCCGCGCTCGACGATCAGCGTGCGCCATCCGGCCTCGGCGAGGGTCTGCGCCGCCATGCCGCCGCCCGCTCCGGAGCCGATCACGATCACGTCGTAGGAGTCCTCGATCGTCTCGGGGGAGGCGAGGTCCCCGGCGGTGAGGTCCAGCGGCAGCCGGGCCGATTCCGGCGCCGGGGACCAGGCCGTGAGGTGCGGCGCGAGCGTCGGGCCGACGCGGTCCTCGGTGAGCCCCCGCTCGTAGAGCAGGTGGCCGACGATCGTGCGGAGCCGGTGCAGCGTCGAGGGATCCTCGGCGCGGTCGGCCGCGAGGACGTCCTGCGCCCAGGTGGCCCCGTCGGACGCCTCGAGGGCGCGCAGCCGTGTGACCAGCGCGCGAGCGAGGTGGGGGCTCGCGATCCCTGGGTCGAGCGAGTCCAGGACGGGCCGGAGCAGGGGATCGGTGGGGTGGTCGGCGTGCAAGGGGCCTCCGATACGTCGAGCTCGAAGCTACTCGAAGATTTTTAGAGTAGTTGTGAGCACTTCAGGGCTGATGAGTGAAGCCATGCTTCACGGCAGGGACCAGGTGGCACGAGGGTCGCGAGACGACTTTCCGTCCCAGTGGACCACTCCGCCGGTGCCCATCTCTTCGAGCTGCGTCTGCACTCGGGGGCGGGAACGTCCGGTCGACAGGCCGGGCGTCCGAGAAGCGCCTCTCACTCCGCCCGCAGCACGTCCCGCACGCGCAGCAGCTCCGTCCGCGCCGTGCCGAGCAGCAGCCCGGGGTCGGCGAGGGCGATGCCGTCGAAGCGGTGGGGGAGCGCCGCGGCCTCCTTCAGGGTGCGGGCGCGCTGGCTAGGAGAGCTGCGCAGCTCGAAGGCGCGGCGCAGGTCCTTCTCGTGAAGGGGCGCCGGTGAGTACCCCATGAGGGCGTTGCCGCGGGCGATGAGCGAGACGACGGCCGCGGCGGTGTTGCGGGTGCTCGCCTTCCGTCGCAGCACGGCAGGGTCCAGCTGCGTGATGCGCACCAGCAGGCGCCGGCACGCGGTGAGCAGCTCGTCGACGTCAGCCACGGCGGGTTGCTCGCTCAGCAACGCCGTCACCCCGTCGACCAGGTGCGCGTCGACCTCGGCGGCGAGGTCCCGCAGATCTGCGGGGATCTGCGGGAGCGCGAGCTCCTCGGCGGGCAGCGGAGTCGTCTCCAGCTCCGCGAGCGCGTCGAATCCGCCGGCGCGCAGGGCGAGATCCGCCATCCGCAGGGCGGTGGGATCCTCGTGCTCGAGCGCGAAATCGACCTGCTCCTCAAGCCGCCGCGCGCGCATTCGTGGGTCGGCGCGACGTGCCGGGAACTGCTCCAGCAGCGGGGCGACCGCGCTGAGCGTCTGCGCGATCACGGACGGCTCCTCGCCGGTCCGCTCGAGGGACCAGGCGATCAGCGCCGGCAGGGCGAGAGGGATCTGCGCGATCTGCTCCTCGGAGAGGATCGGGGTCGTGGGCAGGACATCAGAGAGCATCCACTCGGCGAGCTCCGGGTCCCAGCCCAGCGGATCGCCGAAGGTCGCATCGAGCACGACCATCAGGAAAGCGGCCAGGTCCTGTGCGTCTTTGCCGAGTTCGAGATCGGCGGCAGGTGCGGAGGCGAGGAACTCCTCGACCAGGTCGGTGCCGTCCTCCAGGATCCACGGCGGGTGCTCCGGGATCGGGTCGCCGGCGGAGAACCCGCTGACGAGGTCATCCTCATAGCCCTCTCCGCCGTCCGGCAGCAGGCCGACTGCGAATTCCACGAAGGACCGCAGCATCGGCCACTGCTCCCCGAACCCGGCCTGCTCGACGTCTCTCGGAGTGCTGGTGAGTGCCTGACGGAAGCGGGCGCCCGCATCGGCCAGGGTGACGGTCTCCAGCATCTCGTCCAGGGAGTCCCCGTCCCGCGCCATGATCTCCCGGTACGTGCGGGTGACCTCGTCCATCGGCTCGCCGATCGCGAAGGCGTCCTTCATGTACGGCACCGGGCTCCACTCGATGTAGGTGATGAGCACGGCCCGCACGCCGCGAGGGAGCAGCAGCTCCACCATCAGGTTCTCCCCGGCGCCATCGGAGAACGCGAGAGCCTCGGTGACGGAGGCCTGCACGAGACCGGACACCTGTGGCGGCATCGGCTGACGGCGAGTGGTCAGCCCTGCCTGTGCCCGAGAGCGGAGGCCCTCGTCGGGGCTCATCGCCGCGACCATGTGCAGCAGAGCGGTGGTCTCTGCGACGTCGATCTCGAGGAAGGTGTCCAGCAGGTCCACGCCCTCGGGCAGCTCCTCGAGATGGTGCTGCGGGTCCGCCATCTCCATGATCAGAGGCGCGGCGGCGACCCAGAACGCTGTCGGGTCCTCGGAGCGCAGCGCCGGGCGGAGCACCCGGATCAGCGGGTTCTCGGCCGCCGGTTCGACGGGGGCGGGGGCTCGGTGCGGGCTATGCGGCGCGCGGCGGCTCGCGCGGTGGCGGGCGGCGCCCTGCCCGAGCGGGTTGCGGTCGTGGCGGCGTCGGTTCATGGGGGTATTCCATCAGGTGCCCGCCGACGGGGCGAGACGGCGGGGTCCGCGATCAGTGGCCCTCAGTTCCGATTCAGGCCGAAGGTCCGTGACATGAGCGCGTCCTTGTAGTGCGCCTCCGACGCGTCGACGTCTGCCTTCGGGGTGTCGGGGCCGAACACGCGCAGGATGCTGAAGCGGAACGATGCCGCATGCTCGATGTCGCCGGCCAGGAGGCGTCGCAGGCCGACATTGTCGCCGTGCCCGGTCTGGGCGTAGCGGCGCCATCTGCCGAGAAGGCGTTCGGTGCCATCCGCCTTGCCGACGTAGTGCTTCCCGGTGCTCTGATCGGTGATCAGGTAGATCCCCTGCACGGAGCTCAGCGCGTGCTGCCATGCCCGATACCGGGAGCTCTCGACCATGTCCTGGAGCTCGGTGAAGGGGATGATCACCCGGTCGAAACCCGGGAAGGGGACGGCAGCCGGGTCGGCGATCTCGACGAGGGGGAAGCCCGCGGCGGGCCCGCCCTTCTTCGCCCAGTTGATGGTGTCCCCGGACCATTCCACGACCAGGCGCTCTCGCAGCGAGCTGAGCAGGTCGGAGGGGCGCAGGTTGAAGTAGCGATGCTCTGCGGTCTCCTTGGAGAGCACCGGCCCGTGGTTCTCGTAGGCGGTGAGGAACCTCGAACGGCGCTTGCCGTCGGCCATGAAGGTGAGCCAGAGCGGGGGAGCGGTCGCCGGCACTTTGTTCCTGTGCGTCTGGCGGCGGGTGTAGGCGAGCACCTTCTCGGGAGTCAGATCGGCGGTCCCGGTGAGGCCGTCGGGCGTGTACGTGTGCCGGATGGCCAGGATGTCGTCGATCCGCACCCCGGCGGCCTCCAGGACGGTGCCCAGGGTGAGGCGCCCGGACCAAGACCAAGGGTTCTCTGTCATGCGGTCTCTCTGCTCCTCGAAGTGCACGGCTCGGTGTCGACGGCTCTGGGTGCCGCGGGAACGCTGGTGTCGAGCGAAGCGTAGGGCACGGCGGAGACACCGGGAGAGCACTGTTCATGACGCCCAGATCGGCGACGCCCGGTGCACCGGCCGCACACCGCCTGCGCTGATCAGCGCCCGGCCTCCGACTCGACGGAGGGTGTCGACAACGTCAGACCAACTCCATCTGTCGGCGACCCCAGCTCTCTTCGAACCCGCCGATGATCTGGAAGGATGGGAACCCCGATCCTTGGAGTGACCTCGTGAATGCCAGATCCTTCCGTCGCGGAATCCAGGCAGCGACCGCCATGGCCGTGGCGACGCTGATCGCCCTGGCGGGCTGCGGTCCCGCTGAGGACCCGCCCGCTTCGGAGACGGAGGCCGTCGAGCAGGACGGCCCGACCGGCGACGAGGATCCGGCCGCCGGCGGGAACGAGGAGGAGCGAGCCAGTGGGGACGAGGTCCCTGGCTCTGTAGAACGCCGTGCACTGGTGTTCGTCCATGTCGTCGAGCCCGAGCGACTGGTCGACGAGGACGGCGAGACGCGGTTGCCATCCGCGGACCTCGCCGAGATCGTCCAGTACCTGGGAGGGGTGGCCGAGGGTCCCTCGCCGGGATCTGATCCGGCATCCTGCGAGAGCGACCTGCGCTATGTCGCGAGCGCCGACGTGCGCTGCACGGTGACGGCGGACTTCGACGGCACGGAACGGGACGAGACCGTCTACGCCCATCCCATCGCGGCCCCGGGTGGAGCGCACGGAGTCCTGTACACGGTCGACGAGCCGCTCGCCGAGGACGCTCGGTGGGCGACTTTCAACGGGGACAACGAGGCCACGGCCATCGGAATGGGCGGCGTCTACGGCATGAACCCGATCCCCGCCGGCCAGCTGGTCGCGGACATGCAGACCGTCATCGATTTCGACTTCAGGCATGCCCCGGTCGACACTTCGCAGTGGACCTTCACCGTCCAGGACTGCCCGAGCGCCCTGGACTTCGAGCAGCTCGCCCCGGTCCGATGCACCGCCACGCATGAGGAGACCGGGGCCGAGCACATCGCCTGGGCACTGCCCGGCACCTTCTACGGCCAGGAGCCGGGCCTGATCGTCAGCGTTGAGCTGGTCCCTGCAGCAGGGTGAAAGGCCTCTCGTCCGGTTCCTCATGGGGGGTGTCCCTATGTTCTTCGTCAAGGGGAAGCGCGAAGTTCTCTCGGGAT
>NZ_JBQDLF010000086.1:0-5967 GCF_052095815.1 Brachybacterium sp.
TCTACTTCACCCAGTGGAAGAAGGAGAAGAGCAATGCGTGAGACCGTCGGAGAGAGGATCTTCCGCGTCATCGTGCTGGTGGGGCTGACCGTGTTCGTCGCGGTGCCGCTGTGGGTCATGGTCACCACGTCGATGAAGCCGCTCGGTGATGTGCAGTCCGGGTTCTCCTGGTTCCCCACCACCATCACCTTCGAGCCGTTCATCGAGATGTGGTCGACGGTGCCGCTGGCGAAGTACTTCGTGAACTCGCTGATCGTCACCTCGGTCGCGACCCTGTTCAGCGTGGCCGTGGCGACCCTCGCCGCCTACGCGGTCTCCCGCTGGCGCTTCCGTGGCCGGGGCCCGTTCATGACCACGGTGCTGTCCACCCAGATGTTCCCCGGGGTGCTGTTCCTGCTGCCGCTGTACCTGATCTTCGTGAACATCGACGCGACCTTCGGGATTCCGCTGGTGGGCACCCGCATCGGGCTGATCATCACCTACCTGACGTTCTCGCTGCCGTTCGCGATCTGGATGCTGGTGGGCTACTTCGACGGCATCCCGCGGGAGCTGGACCAGGCCGGCAAGGTGGACGGCGCCGGCAACCTCACCATCCTGCTGCGCATCATCCTGCCCGCCGCCCGCCCGGGCATCGTGGCCGTGGCGATCTACGCCTTCATGACCGCCTGGGGAGAAGTGCTGTTCGCCTCCGTGCTGACCACGGAGGACACCCGCACCCTGGCCGTGGGCCTACGGCAGTACGCCACGCAGACCAACGTCTACTGGAACCAGGTTCTCGCCGCCTCGCTCGCGGTGTCGATCCCGGTGGTCGTGGGCTTCCTGATGATGCAGAAGAACTTCGTCGCCGGGCTCACCGCCGGCGCCGTCAAGTAGCCCCGCCTCTCCCCACCATCCATCCCCACCGCTCTTCCCGACCCCGAGAGGATCCCCATGGAGATCTCCGTCCAGATGTACAGCGTGCGCGAGGCCCTCGCGATCGACTTCCCCGGCACCGTCGCCCGCCTGGTCGAGCTCGGCCTCACGCACGCCGAGCCCTACCACCTGCTGGAATACCGCGATGAGCTGGTGCGCGCCCGGGAGCAGTTCCCGATCGACTTCCCCAGCGCCCACCAGTCCTTCCTGGGCGAGGTGGACTTCCCCGAGGTCCTCGAGGCCGCCCAGGCAGTCGGCGTGAAGTACCTGATCGACCCGTTCTGGAACCCTGAGGACTGGACCGACGCCGGCAAGGTGCGGGCGCTCGCCGAGACGCTCAACCGGCGCGCCACCGCTGCGGCCGAAGCAGGGATCCGCGTCGGCTATCACAACCACCATTTCGAGCTCGCCTCCCAGCTCGAGGGCCGCAGCGCCCTGGAGCTCTTCGCCGACGAGCTGGACCCGCAGGTCATCCTCGAGATCGACACCTACTGGGCGGCGGTGGGCGGCGCAGACCTCCCCACCCTGCTGGGCACCCTCGGCGAGCGCGTGCAGCTGGTGCACCTCAAGGACGGCGACCTCTCCGAGGACCCCGCCGCACAGCTGCCGCTGGGCTCCGGGAAGATGCCGCTGGCCCAGACCCTGGACGCCTCCGCACAGGTCGCCTACGGCGTGATCGAGTTCGATGACTTCGCAGGGGACATGTTCGAGGGCATCGCCGACTCGATCGCGCACCTGCGCACCGCCGTCTGACCGGGGCCACCACCCCAGCACTCCTGCGGTCCTGACCGCTCTGCTCATGCACGCCACACGCTTCTCTGCACCACGAAGGAATCCATTCATGACCGTTCAGCACGCCACCGGACCTGTCGGCGTCGGCCTCATCGGCGCCGGCACCATCTCCACCCAGTACCTCGAGCACCTCACCTCCTTCCCAGACGTGATCGTGCACATCATCGGTGATCTGATCCCCGAGGCCGCTGCACAGCGCGCCAAGGAATTCAGCATCCCCGCCTCCGGCACCACGCAGGACGTGCTGAGCCATCCGGAGGTCGAGATCGTCATCAACCTGACGATCCCCACCGCGCATGCGGAGGTCTCCCAGGCGATCGTGGCCGCGGGCAAGCATGTGTGGACCGAGAAGCCGATCACCACGGTTCCGGCCGACGCGAAGGCCCTGCTCGAGGCGGCGGAGCAGGCGGGCGTGCGGGTGGGGGGCGCCCCCGACACCGTGCTCGGTGCCGGCATCCAGACCGGTCTGCGCACTCTGCGCGACGGCTCGATCGGCACCCCGGCCAGCGCCCTGACCCTGTTCCAGTCCCCCGGGCCCGAGTCCTGGCACCCCAACCCCGCCTTCCTGTTCCAGGAGGGTGCCGGGCCGCTCTACGACATCGCCCCGTATTACGCGACCACCCTCGTGCTCGCCCTCGGCCCGGTCACCTCGGTCAGCGCCGTCGGCTCCAAAGCCCGTGAGCAGCGCACCATCGGCTCCGGCCCCAAGGCCGGAGAGGTCTTCGATGTCACCGTCCCCACCCAGGTCGCAGCGCTGCTGAGCTTCGCCTCGGGCCAGAATGCGACCGTGCTGCTGAGCTTCGACTCCCCGCACTCCCGCACCGGGTTCGTCGAGGTGTACGGCACCGAGGCGACCCTCGCCTTCCCCGACCCCAACGTCTTCGACGGCGACTCTGCGCTGACTCAGTACCGCGGCGAGGCGCCGACCCCGATCCCCGCCACCGGTGCCACCACCGGGCGCGGCCTGGGCGTGCTGGAGATGGCCCGCGCGATCCGCGCCGGAGTCCCGCACCGTGCGCAGGGCGAGATCGCCGCGCATGTGCTGGACATCATGGTGGGCATCGAAACCGCCATCGCCGAGGGCTCGATCGTGGAGATCAGCTCGACCTTCGCCGAGGTCGAGCCGATGCCCGCCGACTTCGACCCCTTCGCCGCGACGCTGGCGCGGGTTCCCGCCGACGCCTGAGGCGCCGGGCCCCACCCCGGCGTGCGCAGCGCGCCGGGGTAGGGCGGAGGTCGCGGCGATCGCTTACGTTGGTCCCATGACCTCCGAGCACCCCCTGCACGTCCGGGCCGACGACGTCGCCCCCGTCGATGAGGATCTCGTCGAGGAGCTGCGTGGCCTCCTCGGCGAGGTCAGCGGGTTCGTGCAGCTCGCCGAGAGGTTGGCGCTGCTGTCGGACCCCCGCCGCCTGCAGATCCTGTTCTGCCTGCACGCCCATCCCGGGGTCCGTAGCTCGGACCTCGCTCGGGCGATCCAGGCGCATGATTCGACCACCTCCCATGCGCTCGCGCTGCTGCGGGAGGCGGGCTGGGTGCGGGCGCAGCGCTCCGGGCGCGAGGTGCGCTACGAGCTGGCCGACGATCTCGCCCACGAGATCCTGCACGCCCTGGGCTCCGACCACCTGCCCGGCGTCGACCATGCCCACACCCATCCTCACGGCACTCCGGGTGGTGCACCGGACCACCCGAAGCGGGCTGCCGGGGGCCGCTGAACTGCCCTCAGCAGTCCCGGCGAGCCACCCTCCGCGGCGGGACCGCGCTGGGCTCCCGGTGCGGACCCCGGCAATCTCCGGCACGGCCCCTCGCGCGACCCTCCGATAGTTGTAAGGTCGTGCAAGTGATTCGGCTAGCGGAGGGAGGGTGCATCGTGCATGCAGCCCTCGGGAACCTGGAGATGGCGGACCCCTCCCTGTCCGACCAGCCACCTCACTCCCCCGATGTGCTCGGGGTGCGCTCTCGTGCTCGCCGGTCCGCCCTGGTGCTGGTAGGTCTGTTCATTGCTGGCGCGCTCAGCCTGCTGATCTGCCTCGGCGTCGGCCCGGTGTCGATCTCCCCCGGGATCACCGCGCAGGTGATCGCCCAGCACCTCGGGCTGCCGGTGACGGTCTCGTGGGAGGCCGCGACGGATTCCATCGTCTGGAATGTGCGTCTTCCGCGGGTGCTGATGGGGGCTGCCGTCGGCGCGTGCCTCGCGATCAGCGGCGCCGCCCTGCAGGCGATGGTGCGCAATATGCTCGCCGACCCCTACATCCTCGGGGTCTCCGGCGGCGCCTCCACGGGCGCCGCCGCCGCGATCCTCTTCGGAGTCGGCGCAGCGTTCGGGGAGTACGCGCAGTCCGTCCTCGCCTTCCTGGGTGCGCTCGCAGCGGCGCTGCTGGTCTTCGTCATCGCCCGGGCCGGCGGGCGGGTCACCTCGCTGCGGCTGCTGCTCTCCGGGGTGGCCGTCGGCTACGCGCTCACGGCCGTGACGAACCTGCTGATCTTCTCCTCAGACTCCGCCGAGGGCTCGCGTTCGGTGATGTTCTGGATGCTGGGCTCGCTGTCCCTGGCCCGTTGGAACGCTTTCCTGCTGATCGCGGTGCTCGCCGCCGTGCTCGGTGTGCTCGTGATGGTCTTCGGCGCCCGGGTGCTCGATGCGCTGAGCGCCGGGGACGAGATCGCGCATGGCCTGGGGATCTCGCCGGACCGCGCCCGGATCGGCTTCCTGCTGGTGGTCTCGCTGTGCACCGCGGCCGCGGTCTCCGGCGCAGGAGCGATCGGCTTCGTGGGCCTGGTGATCCCGCACCTGGCACGGCGCCTGGTCGGGGCGCGGCACCGGGTGCTGATCCCGGCGAGCGCTCTGCTGGGCTCCCTGTTCCTGCTGTGGGCCGACGCCTTCGCCCGCGTGGTCATGCAGCCCCGCGAGCTGCCGATCGGTGTCCTCACCGCGGCGATCGGTGCCCCTTTCCTGCTCCTGCTGGTCCGGCGCCTCTATTCGCGCCAGGGATGAGCGACGTGCTCCGTCCCCTACCCCGTCGCCCGTCCCGCAGAAGGAATCTCATGGAACGCACCGCCCGCCGCACCGCCGTCGGCCCCCTGAACCGGCGCACCGCACTGGCCGGACTGACCGGGCTGGTAGGGCTGGTCGGGCTCACCACCGCCTGCAGCTCCGATGCGGGAGACGCCGGCTCCCCCTCGGACGGCGCCTCCGGGAGTGACGCCGCAGGAGGCTTCCCGCTCGAACTCACGAACTGCGAGGCGACGCTGACCTTCGAGACCCCGCCGGAGCGGATCGTGCTGCTGGAATCCGCGCCGGTGACCACGCTGGACGGCATCGGGGTGCTGGACAAGGTCGTCTCCCGTGCCGGGGCCTTCCCGCTCGGCTACTACGGGGAGGATCTCACCGCCCGCATCGAGGCGATCCCGGCCCTGTCCGAGGACATCGACGCCTCCGGCCATCTGCTGATCTCCCAGGAGCTGGTGATCGCGCAAGACCCAGATATCGTCTTCGGTCTACCCGACGGGGTGACCCGAGAGGTGATGGCCGATGCAGGCGCCGGGGTCGTCGTCCAGGACATCTTCTGCGGCGGCGGGAGCGAACGAGCGAGCTTCGAGACGCTGTACTCGACGATCGGCACCTACGGCCGGATCTTCGATCGCGCCACGGAGGCCGACTCCCTGACCACCTCGCTGCAGGAGCGCGTCGCCGAGGTCTCCGATTCCGCACAGACCCTCACCACCACGACTGCTGCGGTGCTCTACCCCTCCCTCGGCGGCGGGCCGCTGTTCACCTACGGCGCCGGCTCGATGGTCACGGCGCAGCTGGACGCCCTGGGCATCGAGAACGTCTTCGCCAGCACCGCGGAGCGCGTGTTCGAGGTCAGCGCCGAGCCGCTGCTCGCGGCGGACCCCGACGTGCTGATCGTGCTCTACCAGGGCGAGGGCGACGGCATGGACCTCACCCAGGAGATGATCGCCCAGGATCAGCTCTCCGGCCTGCGCGCCGCACAGGAACAGGCGGCGCTGCCGCTGCTGTTCAACTTCGCCGAGCCCGCGTCGCCGCTGGTGGTGGACGGGTTGGAGAGGATCCACGAGTGGCTGCTCGAGCTCGAAGGATGACCTCCGACACCTCCTCCGGCTCCCAGGACGTGCCGGTCCTCGAGGCTCGCGGCCTCCGGCACTCCTTCGGCGCCACCGAGGTGCTGCGGGGAGTGGATATGACGGTCACGGACGGCGAGGTGCTCGGGCGCCGCGACACGACGTCCGACGGCGGCACGCCCG
>NZ_JBQDLF010000087.1:0-5743 GCF_052095815.1 Brachybacterium sp.
CACCATCGCGGGCCTGAACGTCCTGCGCATCATCAACGAGCCCACCGCTGCGGCTCTCGCCTATGGCCTGGAGAAGGGCAAGGACGACGAGCAGATCCTGGTCTTCGACCTCGGCGGCGGCACCTTCGACGTGTCCCTGCTCGAGGTGAGCAAGGACGAGGAGGGCTCGACCATCCAGGTCCAGGCCACCGCCGGCGACAACCGCCTCGGCGGCGACGACTGGGACCAGAAGGTCGTGGACTGGCTGGTCTCGCAGGTCAAGAACAAGGACGGGGTGGACCTGTCCAAGGACAAGATCGCCCTGCAGCGCCTGAAGGAAGCCGCTGAGCAGGCCAAGAAGGAGCTCAGCGCCTCGACCTCCACCAGCATCTCGCTGCAGTACCTGTCGATGACCGAGAACGGTCCGCTGCACCTGGACGAGAAGCTCACCCGGGCCCAGTTCGAGGACATGACCTCGGACCTGCTCGAGCGCACCAAGGCACCCTTCCACCAGGTCATCAAGGATGCGGGCGTCTCCGTCTCCGACATCGACCACGTGGTCCTCGTCGGCGGCTCCACCCGCATGCCGGCCGTCACCGAGGTCGTCAAGGCCCTCACCGGTGGCAAGGAGCCCAACAAGTCCGTGAACCCTGACGAGGTCGTCGCCGTCGGCGCCGCGCTCCAGGCCGCGGTCATCAAGGGTGAGCGCAAGGACGTCCTGCTCATGGACGTCACCCCGCTCTCCCTCGGCATCGAGACCAAGGGCGGCGTGATGACCAAGCTCATCGAGCGCAACGCGGCCATCCCCACCAAGACCTCCGAGGTCTTCTCCACCGCCGAGGACAACCAGCCCTCCGTGGCGATCCAGGTGTTCCAGGGCGAGCGTCAGTTCACCCGGGACAACAAGCTGCTCGGCACCTTCGAGCTGACCGGCATCGCCCCCGCGCCGCGCGGCATCCCGCAGGTCGAGGTCAGCTTCGACATCGACTCCAACGGCATCGTGCATGTGACCGCCAAGGATCGCGGCACCGGCAATGAGCAGTCCATCCAGATCACCGGCGGCTCCGCCCTGTCCGATGAGGACATCGACCGCATGGTGAAGGACGCCGAGGAGCACGCCGCCGAGGACGAGGAGCGCCGCAAGAACGCCGACGCCCGCAACACCCTCGAGCAGCTCGTCTACCAGGGCGAGAAGCTGCTCAAGGACAACGCGGACAAGATCCAGGACGGCGACAAGACAAAGGCCGAGGACGCCATCAAGGAGTCCAAGGACGTGCTGGCCAAGGAGGACTCCTCGACCGAGGACCTCGAGGCCAAGCGCGACTCCCTCAACGAGGCGCTGCAGGCCGTCGGCACCGCGATCTACTCGCAGGCCGAGGGTGCGGAAGGTGCCGAGGGCGCTTCCGAGGACGCTGCCGGTGCTGACGATGACGACGTGGTCGACGCCGAGATCGTGGACGAGGACGAGGAGAAGAAGTGATGACCGAGGGCCAGAGCACTCCTGAGGACCGCGAGCGGCCTGAGGGCGAGCCGAGGTTCTCCTTCACCGACAAGCGCAAGGTGAACCCCGAGGACGGCTCCGTCCGTCCCTCGGGGTCCACCCCCGCGGCGGAGGCGCAGGGCGGCACCGACCCGGTCGACCCCTTCGACGCCGAGGCTGCGGCGCTCTTCGAGCAGGCCGCCCAGGGCGGAGAGGACTCCTCACTCCCGGCCGACGCCGGCCGAGTCGCCGAGCTCGAGGGCCGGGTCACCGAGCTCTCCGAGCAGCTCAAGCGTGAGCAGGCGGAATACGTCAACTCGCGCCGGCGCATCGAGGGCGCGGCGGAGGTGAGCAAGGACGCGGCAGTGGCTCGCGTCCTCGGCTCGCTGATCGGCGTGCTGGACGACGTGGAGCTGGGCCGCCAGCACGGCGACATCGTCGAAGGCACCCCGTTCCACTCGATCGCCCAGAAGCTCGAGGAGGTCCTCGGTTCGCATGGCCTGAAGCGCTTCGGCGCCGTGGGGGAGCAGTTCGATCCGAACCTCCACGAGGCCCTCATGCACGAGGACGCCGATGACGTCGAGACCAACACCATCTCGATGGTCATGCAGCCCGGCTACTCGATGCACGAGAGGATCCTGCGACCGGCCCGGGTCGGCACCCGGGGCCCCGCCTGACCCTCCCCACCCCTGAGGCGGTGCGGCGCCCGCCGGTCATCACGACCGGCGGGCCCCGCACCTCCCTCTCCGTATCGCACACAGCACCAACCCCCTCACCATCCCCGCTCTCGGAAGGAGACGCACATGTCCCAACAGGACTGGCTCGACAAGGACTTCTACGCGGTCCTCGGCGTCTCCAAGGACGCGAGCGCCCAGGACATCAAGAAGGCCTACCGCACCCAGGCCCGCAAGTACCACCCCGACCACCACCCCGACGACGCCAAAGCTGAAGAGAAGTTCAAGAGCATCGGCGAGGCCTACTCGGTCCTCAACGATGAGGAGCAGCGCCAGCAGTACGACGCGATCCGAGCCATGGGCGCCGGTGGCGCACGCTTCTCCGCCGGCCAGGGCGGTCCCGGCGGGGCCGGATTCGAGGACATCTTCTCCTCGATGTTCGGCGGCGGCGGCCACCCCGGCGCTCGCCCCGCCCCCGGCGGCGGCGCCGGCAACCCCGACATCGATGATCTGCTGAAGATGTTCGGCGGCCAGGGCGGCGGCTTCGGCAACGGCGGTTTCGGCGGCGCCGGTCCCGCCGGCTTCTCGCCGAATCGCGCCCCGGCGAAGGGCTCCGACACCTCCGCCCGCACCCGGGTCAGCTTCCGCGATGCGGCGCTGGGCACCGATCTGCGCCTGACCGTCGACGGCAGGACCATCACCACGCGCATTCCCGCCGGCGTGCACGACGGGCAGAAGATCCGCCTGCGCGGCAAGGGCCGACCCGGCCCCGGCGGCGCGCCCGCCGGCGACCTGCTCCTGACCCTCGACGTCGAAGAGCACCCCGTCTGGAGCGCCGACGGCGTGAACCTGCGCATCACGGTGCCGATCTCCTTCGACGAGGCGGTGCTCGGCACCACCGTGGCGGTCCCGCTGCTCGACGGCGACACCGTCTCCGTGAAGGTCCCGCCCGGCACGCCCTCCGGTCGTACCCTGAGAGTGCGGGGCAAGGGACTGGTCACCAAGAAGAAGACCGGCGACCTCCACGTCACCGTGCAGGTCGCGGTCCCCACCCACGTCGACGGCGCGGCGAAGCAGGCCATCGAGGACCTGCGGGCAGCACTGGCCGACGAGGACCCCCGCGCCGGCCTCACCGAGGCCGCGGCCCGCTGAGCATCCACGTGCTGAGCACGCGCCTGCTGAGCACCCACCCTCTGAGCACCCGTCTGCTGAGCACGATGAGCTGAGAACGCACCCGCACGCTGCAGAGCTTCGGAAGGAGCATCCCGATGGCCTTCTCGCACCGCCTCGATGACCGCGCCCCGGTCTTCGTCATCTCGGTCGCGGCGGAGCTGTCCGAGATGCACCCGCAGACCCTGCGCCAGTACGACCGTCTCGGACTGGTCGTCCCGCAGCGTACCCGGGGACGCGGCCGCCGTTACAGCCCCCGCGATGTGGTCCGCCTCCAGGAGGTCCAGGCACTCTCCCAGGACCAGGGCATCAACCTCGCCGGCATCAAGCGGATTCTCGAGCTGCAGGACGAGGTCAGCGAGCTCGAGGGCAAGCTCGAGAGCGTTCGCGAGAAGCTCGGCGCGTTGACCCCCGCTCAGCGGCGCGTGTTCTCCGCCGATCGGGACGGTGAGATCAGCGCTCTGCGCCGCGGTGAACGTCCCCGGCGGCGCAGCAGCGGCAGCGCGCTGGTGGTGTGGCGGCCTACTCGCCGGTCCTGATCTCGCCACTTCTGATCGCGGAGGCGCTCCCGACTGCGGGAGTGCTCCCGACGGCGGGGGAGCTGGTGACTGCGGCGGTGCTGGGAGGAGTCAGCACCCCGGCGAGGTGGTAGATCTCCTCGAGCTGCAGCGCCACCTGGGCGAGGTCGACCCCCTCGGCGGCCTGGCGACCGGCAGCGGTGAGGTCCTCGAGCTCTCCGGCGAGCAGCGCGGAGAGCTTCCGGGCGACCTGACCCGCGAACTCGGGCCCGTCCCCGCAGACCTGGTGCGTGAGCACCCCGTCGGGCATCGCGTCGCGGTACAGCGGGATGCCGCGCACCAGGGTCGGGATCTCGGTGGCCAGCGCCTCCCAGAGCACGATCCCCTCGGTCTCCTCCTTGGTGAGGAAGGCGAAGACATCCGCCCCGGCGTAGGCCTCCCGCAGCCGGTCCGCGTTCACATAGCCGGGGAACAGCGCATTGGGCGGGGCACTCGCCAGTGCCCGCTGGACCTCGGCGGTGAGCAGGCGCGGGTCCGTGCGCCCGAACCAGACGAAGCTCACCTCAGGCAGCTGCCGGGCGACCTCCACCCAGTCCAGGATCCCCTTGCGCACCAGATGCATGCCGACGCTGATCACCACGGGGGCGTCGGGGGCGAGTCCGAGCCGGTCCCGCAGCTGCGCCCGGGCCGTCGGATCCGCCCGGAAGAAGCTGGTGTCCACACCGTTGGAGAGCACCCGGATCGGTGCCGAGATCCCGTACTTCGGGGCGGAGACGAGATCTCGCGAGTAGCCGCTGGGGGTGATCACCACGTCGCCGCGCCGGTACAGGTGCGCGATCCAGCGCCGGAACAGCGGGGCGAGCTGATTCGACCCGGTGAAGGAATCCCGGAAGTCATCCTCGGTGGAGTGGGCCCATACCAGCACCGGACGTCGCCACAGCCGTGCCCACCGCGCCAGCACCGGAGTGTCCGGGAAGGGGGTGTTCAGGTGCACCGCGTCGAAGGGGCGCAGGGGAGAGGTGACCACCTGATGGCCGAGCGTGCGCACCGCCGACTCCTGATGACGCATCGCCGCGCCGATGCCCGATTCCCGGGCCAGGCCCGTCAGCCCGCGCGGCATCAGCACCCGCAGCGGCTCGTCCGGATGCCGGACGCCGCGCGGCCCGCCACCGGGGAGCACGCCGTGCGCGAGCCGATCCAGCCGGCGCAGGGCGCGCTCCCGGAGAGGGGCGGGGCGCCGCAGGGCGCGAGATCTCATGAACATGTCGTGGCTCCGTTCACCAGGGCAGGAAGTGTCACCAGGGCAGGAAGCGCATCACCAATGCGCTGACGCCGAGCCCATAGGCGATCAGAGCCCACGGCTTGCACAGCAGGATGATCCAGACATAGGTGCGCCACCGCATCTTGGTGGTCCCGGCGATGTAGCAGAGCAGATCGTCGGGGGCGATGGGCAGCGCGATCGCGGTGGCGAAGGCGCGCGTGAAATGGGGGCTGCGGGTCCAGCCGAGGAACTTCTCGACTGTGCGCGGGCGGAACAGCCGCTCGATCAGCGACAGTCCGACGTGCCGGGCGATGAGGAAGTTCAGCATCGAGCCGGCAGTGACCGCGGCGTAGTTGTAGAGCGTGCCCTCGACTGCACCGAACAGGACCGGGCCGGCGAGCACCAGCAGCCCGCCGGGCACGATCGGGAACACGACTGAGGCGACGGAGACCACCATGAAGACGATCGGTCCCCAGGCCCCCAGCGTGTCGATGAACGCCTGCAGATTCTCGAGCGACTGCAGCACTCCTGTCTGCAGCCCCCACCAGATCAGCCCGACGCTGAGGCCCAGCCCCAGCAGCGGGGAGAGCTGGGCGGCGATCCGCAGCGGATCCCGGCGCGGGCGAACCTGTGACGGGCGAACCTGCGACGGGCGCACCGG
>NZ_JBQDLF010000088.1:0-4845 GCF_052095815.1 Brachybacterium sp.
GAGGTCGGCGTGAACACCGGCCGCCCCCGTCGCTGCGGCTGGTACGACGCGCTGATGATCCGCCACGCGGTGCGCATCAACGGCTTCACCGACATCGTGCTGACCAAGCTCGACGTGCTCACCGGCATCGATGAGGTGCCGATCTGCACGGGCTATGACATCGACGGCGTGATCCACCGTGATATGCCGATGACGCAGACCGAGTTCCATCACGCCACGCCGATCTACGAGACGCTCCCGGGCTGGACCGAGGATCTCTCCGAGGCCCGCACCTTCGAGGAGCTGCCGGAGAACGCCCGCGCCTATGTGCTCCGTCTCGAGGAGCTCGCGGGCTGCCGGATCAGCGCCATCGGCGTGGGCCCGGACCGCGCCGCGACCATCGCTGTCCACGACCTGCTGCCGGAGGTGGCCGGCTGACGTGGTGAGCCGTCGTACCGATCCTGAGGCAGGGCGCAGCGCGCTCGCGACCTGGGCGACCGCGCCAGCGGATGCCGGACGCCCCGTCCTGGCCCCCGCGGTGCGCCACACCCTGGAGATGTTCGCCGAGGAGTTCCCCGGCGGCGCCGTCGAACTTCGGGTCCCACCCTATGCGGCGGTGCAGGCCATCGCCGGCACCCGCCACACCCGAGGCACCCCGCCCGCCGTCGTCGAGACCGACGCCGCCACCTGGCTCGCGCTGGTCAGCGGTGACCTCGCCTGGGCAGAGGCTGTCGCCGGTGGTCGTGTGCATGCCAGTGGCGAACGCAGTGACCTCGCAGAGCTGCTGCCGCTGCCCGGTCCGCGCCGCGTCGTGCGCGCCGCCCGTGAACAGGAGAAGCGATGAGCATCGCCGTAGAGATCGCGGTCGAGGACCTCGTGGGCCTCGATGTCGCCGCCAAGGCGGGCGCGGACCGGGTGGAGCTGTGCATCGAGCTCGAGCGCGGTGGGATCACCCCACCGCCCGAACTGGTCGAGGAATGCACGCGCCGGGCCGCCGCGCTGGTGGCAGCCCGAGATGCGAAGCCGCACTTCGATGTGCACGTGCTGATCCGCGCCCGGGCGGAGCGCGGCGACTTCCTGGACCATCCCGAGGAGTTCCTGTACTCCGAGGACGAGGTCGAGCTGATGGCCCGCCAAGCTCGTGACGCCGTGACCGCCGGCGCTGCCGGGGTGGTGATCGGGGCCCTCACCGAGTCGGGGGAGCTGGACGTCCCCGCGATCGAGGTCATCCGGGACGGGGCTCTGACCGCCGGCAGCGGCGCACTGCGAGGCATCACCCTCACCGCCCACCGCGCCGTCGACGCACTGCCCGGTCGTGCCGAGCGCGAGCACGCCGTGCGGACCCTGCTGGGCCTCGGCTTCCACCGCGTGCTCAGCTCGGGCGGCGCGGACCGCGCCCTGGACGGAGCCGAGGATCTGGGCGCCATGGTCGACGCCGCCGAGGGGCTGCTCGACATCTGCGCCGGTGGCGGAGTGCGTCCCGCGGACCTCGTCGATCTCGCGCGCCGCAGCGGCGTGCCCGACGTGCACCTGTCCGCTCGCCGTCGCGCCGGCGCACCGGTCGAGGCCGACGCCCCCGAGACCCGCACCGACCCGGCGATCGTCGCCGCGGCGGTCGACGCTGCTGGAGGACTGTGAACACTGTGAATGCACCCGAACACCCTGAACGCCCTGAACGCCCTGAACGCCCTGAACGCCCTGAACGCTCTGAGCGCCCTGAGCGCGCCGAGCCCGCTGGCCGTGATGAGAGCGACACCCCTGACGGTCACCAGGTCGCCACCCCGCAGGAGGCCACCCGAGAGGACGCCCCAGAGGCCGACGATCCGGCGACGGCGACCGCGGAGCCGGACGAGACCAGCATCTACGTGCGTCGCAGTCGCACCCCGACCCTGGGCTTCTGGGCCGCCGTCGCGATCGCGCTGCCTGCTGTGGCCGCGCTGATCAGCGCCCCGTTCTTCGACTTCGCAGACCTCGGCGGAGTGCTCAACTTC
This sequence comes from Brachybacterium sp., assembly GCF_052095815.1. Lineage (NCBI taxonomy): Bacteria > Bacillati > Actinomycetota > Actinomycetes > Micrococcales > Dermabacteraceae > Brachybacterium > Brachybacterium sp. Next base: position 1,971 of record NZ_JBQDLF010000088.1, read on the forward strand.
GTGCTGCTCGCCGCAGTCATCGTCGGTCTCCCGCTGGCCACGATCGCGGCCGTCATCGACTCGGTTCGCCACCGTCGGAAGAGCTCGCCCGAGCGCTGATCCCATGCTGGACGGCATGTCGGCGGGACCTCGCGCTGTGGCACTATGGACCGGTGGCACGCGGCGACGGAAAACTCTCCCATGACCTGCTCCCCGGTGAGAAGGGCCCGCAAGACGCCTGTGGCGTCTTCGGTGTCTTCGCGCCCGGCGAGGACGTCTCGAAACTGACCTATTACGGTCTCTATGCGCTGCAGCACCGCGGGCAGGAATCTGCCGGCATCGCCACCAGCGACGGCTCCCAGATCATGGTCTACAAGGACATGGGGCTGGTCTCCCAGGTCTTCGACGAGGCCTCCCTCGGAGCGCTCCAGGGACACATCGCGCTCGGGCACACCCGGTACTCGACCACCGGTGCCTCCAACTGGTCCAACGCCCAGCCGGCACTGGGCCCCCGCCCCGACGGCACCGTGGCGATGGCCCACAACGGCAACCTGGTGAACACCGAGGAGCTGCTCGAGCTGATCGCGGAGCGCCATGGCACGCCGCGCACCGGTGAGCTGGGACGCGGCAACACGACCGACACCGCCCTGGTCACCGCACTGCTGAACAGCGAAGGCCCGCTCGAGGACGCGCTGCGCGAGCTGATGCCGCACCTGCGCGGCGCCTACTGCTTCACCCTGATGGACGAGACCACCCTGTATGCGGCGCGTGACCCGCAGGGGATCCGCCCGCTGGTGCTGGGCCGGCTCGAGCGCGGCTGGGTGGTCGCCTCCGAGACCGCCGCCCTGGACATCTGCGGTGCGAGCTTCGTGCGGGAGATCGCCCCCGGCGAGATGATCGTCATCGACGAGCAGGGCCTGCGCAGCGAGCAGGTCATGAAGCCCGAGCCCAAGGGCTGCGTCTTCGAGTACGTCTACCTCGCCCGCCCCGACACCCGCATCGCCGGCCGCAGCGTGAACGAGGCCCGTGCCGAGATGGGCCGCCAGCTGGCCCGCGAACATCCCGTCGAGGCGGATCTGGTGATCCCGACCCCGGAATCCGGGACCCCGGCCGCGATCGGCTACGCGCAGGAGTCCGGTATCCCCTACGGCCAGGGGATGGTGAAGAACGCCTATGTGGGACGCACCTTCATCCAGCCCAGCCAGACCATCCGCCAGCTCGGGATCCGACTCAAGCTCAACCCGCTGCGAGAGGTGATCGCCGGCAAGCGACTGGTCGTCATCGACGACTCGATCGTGCGCGGCAACACCCAGCGCGCCGTGGTGAGGATGCTGCGCGAAGCCGGAGCAGCCGAGGTGCACGTGAGGATCTCCTCCCCGCCGGTGCGCTGGCCCTGCTTCTACGGCATCGACTTCGCCTCCCGGGCAGAGCTGATCGCCAACGGTCTGGGCATCGAGGAGATCGCCCGGTCCCTCGGTGCGGACTCGCTCGGCTACATCTCCGAAGAGGGGATGATCACCGCCACCGCACAGCCGGAAGAGGCGCTGTGCACCGCCTGCTTCTCCGGGAAGTACCCGGTCGCCCTGCCGGAGCCCGTCGCCCGGGCGCAGGGCATCACCCAGGCTCGTGAGCCCGAGCCCGCCGTCGTCGGGAAGGACGCATGAACACCACGGACCCCAGGCCCGCTTCGATCACCTACGCCGGATCGGGGGTGGACACCGCCGCTGGAGACCGCGCCGTCGAGCTGATGAAGGAGGCCGTGGCCGCGACCCACGGGCCGCAGGTGCTCGGCGGGATCGGCGCCTTCGCCGGCCTCGTCGACGTCAGCGCGCTCAAGGAGTACCGGCGCCCGCTGCTGGCCTCCTCGACCGACGGAGTGGGCACCAAGATCGCGATCGCCCGCGAACTCGACATCCACGACACCATCGGACGTGACCTGGTGGGCATGGTCGTGGACGACATCATCGTGGTCGGTGCAGCGCCGCTGGCCATGACCGACTACATCGCGTGCGGCAAGGTGGTGCCCGAGCGGATCGCCGACATCGTGCGCGGCATCGCCGAGGGCTGCCAGATCGCCGGCTGCGCCCTGGTGGGTGGAGAGACCGCTGAGCACCCCGGGCTGATGGCCGCCGAGGACTATGACGTGGCCGGTGCCGCCGTCGGCGTCGTCGAAGCTGATGAGCTGCTCGGACCGGACCGCGTCCGGGCCGGCGACGTGGTGATCGGGATGGACGCCTCCGGTCTCCACTCCAATGGATACTCCCTGGTGCGCGCCGTGATCGCGGCCGCAGGCGTCTCGCTGGAGGCGCATGTCGACGATTTCAGTCGCACGCTCGGCGAGGAGCTCCTCGAGCCCACCCGCATCTACACCGCGGATCTGCTCGCCGTGCTGCGGGATGCACGCACCACCGGTGCGATCCACGCGCTGAGCCATGTCACCGGCGGCGGCCTCGCCGCGAACCTCGCCCGCGTGATGCCCCGCGGGCTCGCCGCACGCGTGGACCGTGCACGCTGGCAGCCCGGCGCCGTGTTCTCCCGCGTGGCGCAGTGGGGCTCGGTGCCTCAGCTGGATCTCGAAGGGACCCTGAACATGGGCGTCGGGATGGTGGCGCTGGTCGATCCCACGAAGGCCGACGCCACGTTGGCGGTGCTCGCCGAGCAGGGTCTCGGGGCGCGCGTGATCGGCGAGGTCGTCGGCGAGGACGCGCTGCCCGAGCCGGGCGCTGCACTCGAGCATGTGGTCGCCGGCGCGAAGGGCGTCGACGGCGGCTCGGTTCTCCTTGCGGGGCAGTACCCCGGCTGGTCCTGAGACTCCGCTGGTCACGGCACTGGTTCGTGACACAGGGGCCGTGACTTCGTGACACAGGGGCCGTGACACAGCAGGAGGGCCGACCCA
>NZ_JBQDLF010000089.1:0-4785 GCF_052095815.1 Brachybacterium sp.
CCGTAGCGTGAATACCCGCCACAGCAGGGTCATTCACCACGAACCGCGAAGAGCCAGATAACCGCAAAATGGCCGAGGAAACCTGAGCGTCAAGTCCATGTCGACGCTCAGGGAGAAGTTTCGCCCCCGGCGGTGAGGCAGACTTCGTCACCTACTGGTCCCCGCTCACGCGCGACCATATTCCCGACGTTGCATCTTCAAGAGCGTGGCAGGCTCCGGAGCATTTTCTCAACCGCTTCGGAGAGCGCGTCAATCCGGCGCTGCATCTTTAAAAGCATGGCAGGTTCCGTCATCCCAAGCGTCGACAGAGGTCGCGAAGAATGCATAATCGCATCGCGAAACTCCCCGAAACCTCTGTCCACCTTATTCCAGCCGGTGCCTGTGCGCGCCACCGCTGCCCTGAACTCTGAATCCTTGCCACAGATATCGATAAGATCCTGGAGGCTGACGCAGGAAATCTCGTCGAGAAACCTGTCTCGGGATCTCAGATCGGCAACTATTGCCTTCTGACTCTCCAGTCGCCCCGCCTTAAGGAGGGAGATGGCCTTACTTTGATCGGGATATCTTAGGCGCAAATATTCGCCGAGAAGTATTTCGAGGAGGGATAGATGAGAGTAGAAATGCGCCCGCACCCCGACTGACCCTAAGTCGGAGGGCGTAAGGAAGCCGGAGAAGCCATTTTCCTCCAGCACGAAAAGGAATGGCCTACTATTCAGGCGATTAATGATCGTCTCTAGTCGCGTCTCGCCCGAAACTATGGTAGCCGAGTTCAGCGGCTCCATAGCCTCGCTCACGAGCGCCCCGTGGGAACTATCCCCAAACGCGCTGTAGGCAAATAACCCGATCGGCGAACCCTCTTCGAGTACGGGTGCAAAATCATACTGCCGATCCAGCATTTTCTCAGAGGCCTCGACCGCAGAGTCTTCCGGACGCAGGCACAGTCCTTCCGTGAGCGGGACCGCCAACTGTTTGGCCCGAACGGAGACGACATCGATCCTCAACCGCAAGCTTTTCACCAATGAACCCTATCGCAATTGGGGCTACCGCAAGATCAGGCTTCAGCCTGACCTGATCGTGCGGCAATCTCAATCTCTTTACATTCCTGAAACTTACGTAAATATTGTCGACAACGGCCTCCGACTAATCTCACGAGCATTTGTGACAAACTCACTTCTCAGTAAGGTCGCAGAGTAGCGCTATCGTAAGCGGAGAATCGTCCTCAGCGTCTTCGCTGACTACGACGATACCTCCACCGGTGTGGCCTTAGGGAGGTCGTTCAAAGTGCTGCCGTCACTGAGCATCAGGCTCACACAATCCTGATGGTTCCGCTCGTGCGACAGGGCGCTACCACTGGCTTCGATCCATTGCACGACGCCTTCGTAGGTCCTGCCGCCGTGTTGAAAGTGCACTCTTCGCGCGCGCTGCATGGCGAAGATGTCACCCGCCTGGATCACTCAACATCCTCCTGATCCTTGGGGCCTCGGTCAGGCGACTCGTGGAGCCAGATCGCTCGGTCAAGATTCCGCACCTCTACACCGAGGGCAGCAGCGGCCTCAGTAATCAGCCGGGTTGCCTCGACCGCGTCGACGGGAGCGCCTGTTGCTCGTGCTAGGAAGCGTCGAACCATCGTGTCTGGCTTTGTACGAGTAGATTGTCCAGCATTCATGAGCAGGTAGGCCCAGGACTGCTGACCAAGGCCCTTCACAGAGCACCATGCCCGCTCTGCCGCGCTCTCGTTCGCGTGATCCAGGAGCTGCTGTGTGGTGGTGACCCCGAGATCGGCTAGGCCGGCCAGAGCGTCATAGATGGCCTCAGAGCGCAACCGGCCAGTCTTCGGGAAAGCTGCTCGCGTATCGAGAATCTCGGTCGAGAACGCGCGGGCGCCTCCGGCAGCATCCATCGCGCCAATAAGGTCCGGCCCAGAGTCCGTGCTGGGGTCCGCTCCGGCATCGATGCGGTGCTCGCGGTAGCGGCGCAGAACGTTGCGAACAGCCGCCGATGTGTTCTGCAGGGAGTATGCGGAGTTCAGGGCACAGAGGGCGAGGGAGCCCTGCATCTCCACGGGAGCGCCCCAGGTTGCAGGGTCACCTAGGTCGCTGCGTATCGCTGCGAGGACCCTCTCGAGGTGCGTATCAGTCGTCATGGCGACAACATAGCCGGTCATACGGACAAACGGACTGTCGCCCAGATAGGTGACATCGCACGTACCCCATGGATTCATCAGTTCTTCCCACCCCGTCGGCCGTAGATCGTTTTCTCGTACTGCTCGGGAGCGGCGATGGGGAGAAGTCCCCGTCCGGCCTCGAGCCTCGAACATCGGAAGCCGGGCCATGAGCACCTCGATCACCTGGGCTCGATCACCGCCGGATGCCGGCGGCCTCGCAGGTGCCCGGGGCGGGGCGCACAGGGACCGTCGGCCCCGGGACTACCGTGGACCTCCCCAGATCCCCGCGCTCGAAGGAACCCTCCCCCATGCCCTGCACCACGATCCTCGTCGGCCGCCGCGCGAGCGCCGATGGCTCTCCTCTGGTCGCCCGCAACGAGGACTCCAGCGACGGGACCTTCGATCCCAAGCGGGTCGTGGTGGTGCAGCCGGCCGATCAGCCCCGCACCTACACCTCCGTGATCGGCAAGCGCACGATCGCCCTGCCCGAGGAGCCGCTGCGGTACACCGCGATCCCGGATGCGCTGGGGCAGAACGGGGTGTGGGCGAGCGCCGGCATCAACGCGGCGAACGTCGCCATGAGCGCCACGGAGACGATCACCAGCAACCCGCGGGTGCTCGGCGCCGACCCGCTCGTGGAGCACGACCCGGCCACGGGCACGCCCGGCGGGTTCGGCGAGGAGGATTTCGTGACGCTGGTCCTGCCCTACATCCGCTCCGCGCGCGAGGGTGTGGAGCGGCTCGGCGCGCTGCTCGCGGAGCACGGCACCTACGAGATGAACGGGATCGCCTTCAGCGACGAGCAGGACATCTGGTGGCTGGAGACGGTGGGCGGGCACCACTGGATCGCACGGCGCGTCCCGGAGGATCACTACGTGACGATGCCGAACCAGCTGGGCATCGACTCCATCGACCTCGACGACGCGGAAGGGCCGGGCCGCGACCACCTGGCGAGCCCCGACCTGCGGGAGTTCCTCACCGCCCATCACCTGGACCTCACCCAGCGGGACGTGGACGATGCATCGCCGGCGGTGTTCAACCCCCGCGAGGCATTCGGCTCCCACACGCCCGCGGACCACGTCTACAACACGCCCCGCGTTTGGTCCATGCAGCGCATCCTGAACCCCACGAGCGCGGACTGGGACGCGGGACTGCCCGGGGCGAGCCCGGAATCGGACGATCTCCCGTGGAGCCGGCGGCCCGAGCGCCTGCTCACGATCGAGGACGTCAAGGACGTGCTCAGCTCCCACTACCAGGGCACGGTCTTCGACCCGTACTCCGCCCGCGGCACCGCGGCGGAGCGCACGGCGTTCCGCCCCATCGGCATCAACCGCCACAACGCGCTCGCGATCCTGCAGATCCGCCCGGACCTGCCGGAGTCCCATCGGGCGCTGCAGTGGGTCGCCTACGCCTCGCTCCCGTTCACCACGCTGATCCCGATGTTCACGAACGTCGAGGTGGCACCCGCCTATCTCACAACCACCACCGGCACCGTCAGCACGGACAGCTTCTACTGGACCTCACGGCTGATCGCCGCCCTGGCCGATGCCCACCACGCCGAGATCATCCCCGCGATCGAGCGCTACCAGCAGCGCACCTTGGCCCTTGGTCACGCCGCCGTGCACGCGGCGACCGCGGCGGCATCGTCGGCCGACGACGCCGCGGTGCCGGGCCTGCTCGCCGAGGCGAACACGAGGATCGCCGAGCAGATCCGCACCGCGACGGACGCGCTGCTGGGCGAGGTCCTCGCCACCGCGAGCAACCACATGACGAACCGGTTCTCGCGGTCCGACGGGTGAGAACGGTGGCCCCTCGGCTCATCGCCGGCATCGATCTCGCGGCGGACCCGCGCAGGACGGGCCTCGCGGTGCTTCGCGAGGAGCGCCACGTGGTCCGCATCGACGACGTCCACGTGGGGGCGAGCGACGACGACGTTCTCGGGGCGATCATCCCTGCCTCGAAGGCCGGCGTGGACGTGCCCTTCGGATGGCCGCGCCGGTTCGTCGATCTGGTCGCCGGGCACCAGGCCGGCGATCTCGAGTCCCCGGCGGACACCGGACCGGCCTGGCGACGGGCCGTTCTCTTCCGAGAGACGGACCTCGAGGTGCGCCGGCGGGTGGGCAAGACGCCGCTCAGCGTCGCCGCGGACAAGATCGCCTACCCTGCCATCCGCTGGGCGGCGATCGCCGCGCGCCTGCGAGAGCAGGACATCCCCACCCCGCTCGACGGAAGCGGCGTGGCCTGCGAGGTCTACCCGGGCGCCGCGCTGGCCGCATGGGGATTCGGAGCCCAGCGCTACAAGAAGGCCGCCGGAGCTCTGGTGCGCGGCGAGCTCGTCGAAGAGCTCAGCGCCCGGTGGCCGTGGCTGGACTGGGCAGGACATGAGGGCGTGTGCGCGGCCTCGGACGATGCACTCGACGCCGTGATCGCCGCGGTGGTCGCCCGAGAGGTGCTCCTGGGCAGGGCGGTCTCTCCACGAGCGGAACTCGCCGCCGCTGCGGCCGACGAAGGATGGATCTGGCTGCCCACGCCGGAGTGAGGGTCCTCGCCGGTCAGGCGGTCGCTCCCCTCCCCCGTTACCTTGTTCGTAGCCCCGGACCTCTCCGGGATCGGGGTTGCTG
>NZ_JBQDLF010000090.1:0-4593 GCF_052095815.1 Brachybacterium sp.
GCGGTCAGGGTGGGGTACTCCTGCTGGTGCTCGCGCACGAGCCGCACGCACCTCGCGCGCAGCTGGGGATCGATCTTCTTCGGCATGTCCATCCTCTCGGACTCAAACAGCAGCGGCATCAAACCCGGGCCGATTCACAAGCGTGCAAGACGTGCCCGGCCGAACCAGGCGGTGGTCCCTAGCCACTCGATACGGTGGTGCTGACGTAGGAGACCTTGTGACCCTTTCGACCCATGTGGCTGTCGAGGCCGGTGAGCTACCCGCACTCCGAGCGGCCATGCGTGACGCGCAGACGTCCGCCTCCGACTACTACGGGCAGACCGCCCGCAACGACAGCATCGACGATCTCGGCACGCCGGTACGTAGGTTCCTTGTCGCCGCTCAGACGGTCAATGACCTGCTCACGAACAGCGTCAGTGACTCTGCGACGTATGGGGCCGTCACGAGTCCAGGTGGGCACCCGAGCGCAGGTCTCATCCGAGGTGTGAAGTACGTGCGGAACGTTGCACAGCACGTGGCGCACGTGATCCGGCCCAGCGACGAGCACGTACTCATCGGAGGCGTTCTCGGTCTGCGGATCTACACGTTCTGGGACGAAGTGCCTGCCACAGTGCATGCCCAGCTGCGTCCGAGCACGCAACGACTCAAGGCGGACTACGACGCATTGTTGTTGGGCACGAACGTCACCGACACGATGCTCGACACTCTGAGGTTCTTCTCGGATATCGCTCCCGGTATCCCTCACCGTGACCAGCGGGGCGAATGGACCGGATTCCCGTTGATGAGCCAACCCGGTGTGAGAGATCGACTCCACCCCGAAGAACCCAAGGACGAGAAAGCCGCACGCACATGGCTGAACGAGCGCCGACCCAACGGCGATGTACGAGTCGTTTGTGGTCAGCTCACCAAAGACGGGACACGGTACCTCCTCGGCCACACGTTCGTAGGACGACTCTCGTACGCTCCGTTCGTTGAGACTGCGGAGCAGCTCAGCCGTGATGTAAACGCCGGATTCCCGTACGTTGTGGGTGATGTCTTGGCGAATACGATCGACCGCTCGGCGGACGTTCCGCACGTAGTGCAGGGTGCGGTGTTCGAAACCCATGGTGACGTCGCGGCGTGGACAAAGCCTGTCCTCAGCGGCGGCTGGGATGAGGACTGGGTTGACGAGAGGACTGCAAGCACCTGGCGCGGAGTGCTGGAGATGGAGCGAGGAGAGGGCATCTTCGCGAGTTCGGCCTACCCGATACGTCGTGCGCGACGCTTGAACGCCCTCGTGCCATATTCGCCCTAGTCGTCGCAGATTCAGTCCTACAGGCTCGGCGCGACGGGGCCTTCGAGAGTCGGTGCCGGTCCGCCGTGGGTGATGCGAAACCTCACAGTGGCGTCGTTGATCCGCTCCTCGGTGGCCGGGTCGTTCAGGGCGAGGGTGCCGTCCGCGGTGACGACGTGCTGGCCGTAGCGTGCGCCGACAGCGATGAGGATGGTGCCCTCGATGTCGGCGGCAGGCCAGCGAACGGGGTCGAGGTGTCCGGTCACGTCGAGGAGGCCGCCCGCTGCGACCCTGGGGACGGCGCGGATGTACCCCGAGGCGTAGCAGGCACCGCCGGCGTCGATGATGAGGCGTTGGCGGATGATCCCAGCGACCTGGAGCCTGCCGCCGGCGAGGGCGTGGACGCCGCCGTGGGCTGCGCCGAGCAGCCGAGTGGGACCACTGACACGCAGAAGGGCGTGCTGGTCGTCAGAGAAGACCAGTTCGTCGCCAGTGTCGTGGATGCGCTCGGTCATGCCTCCTCCACGGTAGCCCGACCTGCAGACGCTCACAGGCGGCGTGCCCTATCGGCCCGCGGCGCGTCCATGCGCGGAGTATCGGCGAACGGTTCACCGATCGACTGCGCGCGGCGCAGCGCGGCGGAGGCGGTGCGGTAGTCGGCGGTCTGCTGCGCCTTGGTGATGTCCTTCGGGTTGCCCAACGGTGCTCGGCCGGTGATGTCGTAGCAGTGCCGGTACAAGGCGATGGTGGTGGCGTGGGCGATCCAGGTGACGCGGACGATCCGCGCTCGGGGTATCGGGCCGAGTCGCTTGGTCCAGTCCTCGCCGGCGTCGAGCGCGTGACGAAGCCCGCGACGGGCTGCGGTCTCGATGAGCTGCTGGCGTTCGGCGAGCGCGGCCTGCATGTCGCCCGGGACCGGCTCGGCGGGCACCGGGATGAGCCCGGCGACCCGGCGCGGCCGGGGACCGCGGCCCTGGCTTCGGCTGATGGTGGCGTGGTCGATCTGCTTGGCGAGCTGCGCGGCCGGGTCGGCCTGGTCCTCGCCGGGCACGATCCCTGGGGCGAGGGCGGTGAGGATGCTGGTGACGTCGTGTCCAGCGGCTTCGTGGCGGGCGAGGGCGCCTTCCAGATGCTCGTAGTAGGGGCTGGTGAACACGTCATCGGCCACATCGCCGGTGAAGGGCGCGACATCGAGCAGAGTGGCCCAGCGCTCGGCTTGTGCTTCTCGGGCGAGCAGGTCGTACTCGTCCAGGAGCGTGGTGAGCGAGGCGTGCCGGTCGACCTCGAGTTGCCGGGTCTCGGTCGCGGACAGGTCGGCGTCGCTGCGGGCGAGCACCCGCGCCAACTGCTCGGTCACGGTCTTTTGCTCAGGTTGGTCGAGGTGGGGTTCGACCTCGTGCGGGTCGGGCTGGATCACGTACGCCTCGTTCCGCCGCCGGCCACGAGTCACGGCGACGTAGAACAGTTCGCGAGAAGCCCTGTCGGGGTCGATGAGGGCGTGCGCGGTGTCCACGGTCATGCCTTGGGCCCGGTGGACCGTGGAGGCATATCCGAGTTCCAGATCCTCGCGGACATAGGAGGCGGGCAGCACGAGTGCCCTGCCGCGTGGACGTTCGCTGTGTCCGAGTCTGCGTACCGTGAGGGAGCCGTCGTCGTGGCGGTGGGTGACCTGCCACCGGTCGCCGTTCTTGACCCACGTCCCGCCGGTGGACAGACGGCGCTCGTTGCGGCGGGTGACCACCAGATCACCGACACCAGCGCGGGTTCCGTCATGCAGGGCCACGCCCTCGGTCTCGACCGTCCCGGCGCCGATGAGGTCGGTGCGGGCGCGTTGGTTCAGCTCGGCGACGGCCTCGCCGGTCGCGGCGATCATCAGCGTGGAACGTCCGGCGTCGCGGTCGGCCTGCCACGCGTCGTAGAGGGCGTCGAGCATCGCGTCGAACCCGCCGTCATGCAGACGGTTGTGGTCGTCGTAGGTCTCCAGCACACGCGCTTTCCCGTGCCGCAGGGCCAGGCTGGCGGACTTCTCCCACTCGTGGACGAACCGACGCACGCCGGTCAACTCGGCCACGCCACGCCGGTGACGGGTGAGCATCCCGAACGCCCCGCCGGTCTCCACCGCGGACAGTTGCGCCCAGTCACCGATGAGCACAACCTTGGCCCCGACCTCGGCCGCGTGCGCGGTGATCTGATCCAGGGTGAGAGTTCCGGCGAGGGAGGCTTCGTCGACGAGCACGAGCTGACCGGCCTGGAGGTTCCAGCGACCCTTGTGGTGTTCGTGGAGGAACTTCGCCGTGTTCTCCGCCCGCACGCCGAGACTGTCACCGAGGACTTCGGCAGCCACCGCGGACGGAGCCAGCCCGATCACCGAGTCCTTGCCGTGCGCGGCGGTCCATGCCCGATGCAGGGCACGCAGCGCGGTGGTCTTGCCCGCCCCGGCCGGTCCGACCAGCAGATCGAGGGTGAGCCCGGAGCGGGCGATCGTCGTGATCGCGCTGACCTGATCCGGCTCAAGCCGAACACCCTTGGTCCTGCGCGTGGTGTGTCGCGCCACCAGCCGCGCCGACAGCATCGGCGCGTCATCGGCAGCGGAGAGGCGCAGGAGCCGGGACTCGGCGTCCAGGATGTCCTGGCTCGTGTAGGCGATCTGGTTCACGGGCTGGAACCTGTTGCCCTCGCCGTCGAGGTACTGCTCGGGCACGGCACGGTCGTAGACGGGGGTGAGCCGCAGTGACCGGTCTTCGGCCTGTTGCACGATCCGGTCGGCCACCGTCATCCGGTCGGAGGTGGTGGCCAACCGGACCCCCATGAGTTGCCGCATCACCTCGGCGTGCAGGTTCAGCCGCCCCCAGGTGGCGCGCCGGTTGGCGACCTCCATCAGCACCACCGCGGCGAGGTTGGACACCTGTTCCGCCCCGAGGTCGTCGGCACGCAACCCCACCTGTGAAGAACCCCCTGCAAGCAAGTGTTGCGCCCAGGCCGTTGCATCCTCGCCGAGCACGCCAGTTGCGCGGTCACGCCACTCGGCGGTCAACTCGGCGAGCGAATGCAACTCCTTGTCCGGACGGGTCTCCAGCGTCGCCTGCTGCCGCAACCGCGCAATCACCCGCGCCGACGGCGCATGCCCGTGCTCGGCCGTGTACTCGGCGATCAGACGGTCCTTGACCTGCTCGATCCCCTCCACCCCCACACTGCCGGTGGTGCGCCGGGAGAACTCCGAGACCAGCGCGGCTGGAACGCCGTCGATCTCCCAGCCGGTGTTGCGGGGGGCCTACCCCCGGTTCGTGGACACGGGGGTGTTTACGCTGCGAGCGCTAGCT
>NZ_JBQDLF010000091.1:0-4425 GCF_052095815.1 Brachybacterium sp.
GGCCGTTCTACGCCAGCGACGCGACGCTCTCCTTCACCACCAACCGCGAAGAGCCTCAAAGCCGGTCTCGCCTCGCACTGGAGAGGTCCGGCGCACCAGGTCTTCTTCCTGACCCGCCCAGGCGAAGACGGAGATCGGCTGGGTCACGTCACGCTCGAGCACACGCTGGACAATCTGCGTTCAGGGCGTGGAAGCGGCTGGGTGCAGCGGCAACGGTACGTCTCCGTCACAGACCTGCGCTCCGCGCGCACGCTTGCGGAGCTCGATCAGCAGTGAGCCGACCTCCCCTTCGACGGCCTGCTGCCTGAGGGCTGGCACGAAGGAGGCGATCGACGCCGCTTCCATCCCACCCTTATACACCGCTCAGGGCAGACGGTTCGCGACCGCGAGGTTCTCGCGCAGCTCCGCAGCGGTCTGACGCACCACGTAGGCGGGGCGATCGCGCTCCACGCGCCAGGACTCGCTCAGCGGGCTCACGTCCACCGCGTCGAAGCCGATCTCGTCGTAGAACCTCGTCGCGAGCTCCACTGCCTCGGGGAAGTCACTCGAGACGGCGAGCGCGCGCCTGTCCGGTGCGCCCGCAGGGGCGGTGTCGGTGGTGATGTCCGCGGAGCGGATGTGATTGAAGGCCTTGACCACCTTCGAGGTGGGCAGGTGCTCCTGGAGCAGCTGCGAGGTCGTGGTCTCGCCCTTGTCGAGGGCCTCGATCCGCCCGTCGCGCTCGTGGTAGTAGTTGTTGGTGTCGAGCACGATCTTGCCGGCGAGCGGCTCGACCGGGACCTGACCGAGGGCGTTCAGCGGGACCGTCACCACGACGACGTCCCCCGCTGCGCCGGCCTCCGCCGCGGTGGCGGCGCGGGCCTTCCTACCGAGCTCCTCCACGAGGTTCTCGAGGGTCTCCGGGCCTCGCGAGTTCGCGATCACCACGTCATACCCCGCCGTGATCGCGGCCCGGGCGACCTGGCTGCCGATGTTGCCTGCTCCGATGATTCCCAGTGTTGTCATGGCCCGTCCAACGCCGCGCCTCTCGCCCCTGTTCCCGTGTGACGGCGCATGACGTGGCCGTACCGTGGCGACGTGGCCGTACCGTGGGTCCATGCTGAGCCTGGGACTGTCCATGCTGTGGGAGACGGCCGACGCCGAGCAGGCGCTGAACGAGCGCTTCGGCCTCGACGGCGCCGACGGGGCCACCCGCTGGCTCACCGCGGTGCTCGCCGAGCACTGGGATCTCGCTGTGCAGGAGGTCCCGCGCCTCACGCTCAGCGACCGCAATGCGATCGCCTGGGTGCGCACCGATCGCGGCCCGCTGATCGTCAAGCTCTCCTGCGCGCCGGAGCGGTTCGCACACCTCGCCACCACGACGCGCCTGCTCACGGACCTCGCCTCCCGGGGCATCCCGGTCGCGGCCCCGCTGCCGGGCCGCGACGGGCGCGTGCGGCTCGAGGTCGACGGGCCCTCCCTCCCGTTCTCCCTCGCGGTGCTGCCGGAGGTCGGCGGGACCTGGCTCGATGTGGACGACCTCGACTCCGTGCACGCTGCGGGCGCCTGCCTCGCCGCTCTGCACGGTGCGCTCGCGGACGTCGGCACCGCGGGCCTCTCGTCGAAAGCCCCGTCCCCGCTTCCGGGCCGGGTGAGCACCTGGCTGACCGACCGCGATCCGGGCCGCGTGCCCGCAGCCTCCGCCCGCCTGGCGGAGCTCGTCGCCGACCTGCCTGCCCCCTCGGATCCCCCGCAGCCGATCCACGGCGATTTCCGCGCCGCGAACATCCTGGTCGAGGACAGTCGGGTCGCCGCGGTGCTGGACTTCGACGACGTCCGTCTCGACCACCGGGTCGCCGACCTCGCGCAGGCAGGCACCTATCTCGCCACGCTCTTCCGCGGCTGGGGGCCGACGCCCGCCCCGGCCCGCTCCGCCCTGCGTGCCGGTTACGAGGCCGTCCGACCCCTCGACGAGCTGGAGTCCCGGTGGCTCGACGCCCTCACCCTGTGGATGGGCATCGCCGCGATCCCGCCGCAGGACGACGGCCGCTGGGCGGCGTCGGCCGAAGCGATCGCACGCCTCCCCTGACTCCCCCTGGCGCACCCCCACCTCCGGGAATAGGCTTGCCCGCAGCGGTCCCTGCGCGCTCCCCGGCGACACCGCCCCACGAGGAGTGATCAGCGATATGCAGTACGCCCAGCTCGGCCGCACCGGCGCGACCGTCTCCCGGCTCGTGCTCGGGACCATGAATTTCGGTCCCCACACCGCGGAGGAGGATGCTTTCGCGATCATGGACCGTGCCCTCGACCAGGGGGTGACCTTCTTCGACACCGCCAACGGCTACGGCGGCACGGAGCGCCGCGGCTGGACCGAGGAGATCATCGGCCGCTGGCTCGCCTCGCGCGGCCGGCGCGAGGAGATCGTCCTCGCCACCAAGGTGTTCGGCGAGATGGGACCCGGGAAGAACGATCGCGGGCTCTCCGCCCTGAACATCCGCCGCGCGGTGGATGCCTCGCTGCGCCGCCTGCAGACCGACCACATCGACCTCTATCAGATGCACCATGTGGACCGCACCGCCCCGTGGGACGAGATCTGGCAGGCGATGGATCTGCTGGTCGCGCAGGGGAAGATCACCTACGTCGGCTCTTCGAACTTCGCCGGCTGGCACCTCGCCCAGGCGAATGAATCCGCCCGCGCCCGGCACTCCCTGGGGCTGGTCTCGGAGCAGTCGCTGTACAACCTGTTCACCCGGGATATCGAGCTCGAGGTGCTCCCGGCCGCGGAGCACTACGGGATGGGCGTCATCGCCTGGTCCCCGCTCGCGGGTGGGAAGCTCGGCGGTCGCTCGGCCGACGGGGTGCGCCGCGGCGCCGCGGACCGCCACGACCTCTCCGACGGGCTGGCCGCCCAGCTGGATCGCTGGGAGGCGTTCTGCGCCGAACGGGATCTCGCCCCCGGCCAGGTGGCGCTCGCCTGGCTGCTGCACCGGCCCGGCGTGCTCGGTCCGATCATCGGCCCCCGCACGATGGAGCAGCTGGACTCGGCGATCGCCGCCATGGAGATCTCCCTGTCCGAGGACGACCTCGCCGCGCTCGATGCGATCTTCCCCGGCCCGGGCGGGCCGGCCCCGGAGGCCTACGCCTGGTGAGCAGGGAGTGAGACGGTCGCTGACCGCCCGAGCATCCGCTCTGCACTGGCCTCGGGCCGCAGGTCCAGCCGGCGCAGCAGCTGGGCGTTCAGCGCCACCACGATGGTCGAGGCCGACATGAGCAGCGCGCCCACGCTCATCGGCAGAATGAACCCGATCGGGGCCAGCACCCCCGCCGCCAGCGGGACGGCGAGCAGGTTGTAGCCGGCAGCCCACCAGAGGTTCTGCCGCATCTTGCGGTAGGCAGCGCGGGAGAGCTCGAGCACGGAGAGCACCGAGCGGGGATCGGAGGAGGCCAGCACCACCCCGGCGGAGCCGATGGCGACGTCAGTGCCGGCGCCGATCGCGAGGCCCACGTCGGCCTGGGCCAGCGCCGGGGCGTCGTTGACGCCGTCGCCGACCATCGCGACCTTCCGCCCCTCGCCCTGGAGCTCGACGACGGTCCGGGCCTTGTCCTCGGGGCGCACCCCGGCGAACACGCGGTCGATGCCGAGCTCGGCGCCGACGGATTCGGCCACCGCGCGCGCATCACCGGTGAGCATCACGACGTCCACGCCCTGGGCGCGCAGCGCCTCGACCGCCTCGCGGGACTCGTGCCGGATCTCGTCGACCACCCGCAGCGCGCCGATCACGTCGCCGCTGGCGAGCACGTGGAGGACGGTCGCCCCCTGCGCATGCCACTGTGCGGCGACGGGCAGCTCCGCAGTCCCGTGCTGCTCGAGCAGGTATGGGCCGCCCACCTCGATGACATCGCCGTCCACGACGGCCCGCACTCCGACCGCGGGCGACGAGCTGAACCCGTCTCCCGCGCTCACCGCGAGGTCGCGCTCGTCCGCGGCCCGCACGATCGCGCGGGCCAGCGGGTGCTCGCTCGGTGCCTCGGCGGCGGCGGCGAGGGCGAGCACCTCGTCCTCGGAGCGCTCGGCACCAGTCTCGATGCCGGTCAGCGCGGGCTCGCCCCGGGTGAGGGTGCCGGTCTTGTCGAAGAGGACGGTGTCCACCGTGCGCATCTGCTCGAGCGCCAGGCGGTCCGTGACGAGCACTCCGCCGCGGGCTGCGCGCTCGGTCGCGATCGAGACGACGAGGGGGATCGCGAGGCCCAATGCATGGGGGCAGGCGATCACGAGCACGGTGATCGCCCTGATCACAGCCTGGTCCGGACTCCCGACGAGGAACCAGATGATCGCGGTGAGGATCGCCGCGCCGAGCGCGAACCAGAACAGCCAGCCCGCGGCGGTATCCGGCTCTTCGCGGTTGGTGGTGAAGGAGAGCGTCGCGTCGCTGG
The DNA here is from genome assembly GCF_052095815.1 of Brachybacterium sp. Taxonomy (NCBI): domain Bacteria; kingdom Bacillati; phylum Actinomycetota; class Actinomycetes; order Micrococcales; family Dermabacteraceae; genus Brachybacterium; species Brachybacterium sp. The sequence continues at coordinate 4,414 of NZ_JBQDLF010000091.1, forward strand.
CGTAGAACGGCC
>NZ_JBQDLF010000092.1:0-4353 GCF_052095815.1 Brachybacterium sp.
ACACCGGCTTCGGCGGCGACGTGGGCGATGGGCCGGCCATCATCTTCAACACGTTCGACCAGGCGGAGTCTTCCGGCAGGAGTCAGCGGCGAATTACGGTGGACCATGGAACGGGTTCCTCCCGGGCGACGGATGTCTAGACACCACCCATCGTGCCGGTCAGGGACCCGTTCCTTCATCCCCGCTCCGTGACTACAACGTCATGACCCGCAACAACTAGCGACGTCAACTGGAAACAGAGCCATAGGTCAGGTCAAGATGTCACCTATCCGTGCGGCGGTCCCTGCCCAGGCGAGGAAAGCCCGCAGGTCAGCGCGATGCAACCTCGCGCCTCCTCGGTGAGGACGGCGTCGGACGGGATTGTAGCTGGCTGGCCGGAGAGTCATCACTCTGTTCGGCTCGGGCGCTCAGCGCTCGAAGCGTAGCGCCTTGAACGCCTCGGTCTGCTGGCGGATGCCGGTCTCGGTCGGGAAGCGTTCGATCGAGCTTGCACCGTAGAATCCGACCACCCCTTCGGTGTGGTCGAGGATATACTGTGCGTCCTCCGGACCGGCGATCGGGCCGCCATGGCAGAGGCAGAGGATCTCGGGGTTCACGCGCTTCGCGGCGTCGACGAGGCTCTGCACCTTCTCCGCCGCCTCGTCCAATGACATGGCGGTTTGCGCGCCGATGGTTCCCGAGGTGGTGAGCCCCATGTGCGGCACCAGGATGTCGGCTCCGGCTAGGGCCATGGCCTCGGCCTGGTCGATGTCGAAGACATACGGCGTCGTCAGGAGGTCCATCTCATGGGCCATGCGCACCATGTCAACCTCGTGGCCGTAACCCATTCCAGTCTCTTCGAGGTTGGCACGGAAAACCCCGTCGATCAGGCCGACGGTGGGGAAGTTCTGCACTCCCGCGAAACCGATCGCCTTGATCCGCTCAAGGAAATGCGGCATGACCTTGAACGGGTCGGTGCCGTTTACTCCGGCGATCACCGGAGTCGAGCCGACCACCGGCAGCACCTCGTCCGCCATGTCCAAGACGATCGTATTGGCATCGCCGTATGCAAGCAGGCCGGAGAGAGAGCCGCGACCGGCCATCCGGAATCGCCCCGAGTTGTAGATAACCAGCAGGTCAATGCCGCCGGCCTCGGCGGACTTCGCCGTGATCCCGGTCCCGGCACCGCCACCAATAATGGGAGTGCCGGCCGCGGCCTGGGCGCGAAAGCGGTCGATGATCTGAGTGCGAGTCTCCATGAACATGCTCCTTCAGTGGTGTATTAGCGGGTGACAAGAGCGTGGAGGGCGTCGGCCATCTCGCGACCGAACCCGGGGGAGTTGATGTCCGACGCTCTCTCGACGATGGCGACTCCGGTCCCGTCGAGGCCTTCCCGCAGAGCCATGAAGAGCGCTTCGTCGGCCGCGGTGTCGTGGAACGGGCCGCCCTCGACGTCAATGCCGCTCAGACCCTTGAGAGGCAAAAATAGGGTGGTCGGTCCGGTGGCCTCGCCGAGCTTGCGAGCGATGCGACGTCCGAGCTCGGTCATCTCCTCGGCCGTGGTCCGCATCAGCGTCACCGTCGGGTTGTGGACGATGAGCCGGCGATCGTCGAACCGGGAGGGGACGGAGTCCCGTGGGCCGAAGTTCACCATGTCGAGAGCTCCCAAGCTGACCACCTGAGGGGTTCCGGTAGCGCCAGCCGTCTCGAGCCGCGCCGGTCCCGCGCTGAGCACTCCTCCCACGAGGTCGTCAGCGAGCTCAGTGGTGGTGATGTCGCAGACGCCGGCGAGAAGCCCGGACTGGACCAGCTTCTCCATCGCCCGTCCTCCGGTGCCGGTGGCATGGAACACGAGGCACTCGTAGCCGAGCTCGGTGAGCCGGGCACGCGCCTCGTCAGCAACGGGGGTGGTGAGGCCGAACATGCTGATGCCAACCAGCGGCCGGTGGCTCTCGGCAGGAAGCATACGGCGCTGCTCGTAGGCGCGAGCCATGCCGGCTGCGGCTCCGGCGGCATTGCCGAGCACGAGCCGGGAGATCGAGTTGATTCCCGCGACGTCCACCACCGAGTACATGAGGGTGGCGTCCACCTCGCCGACGTACGGGCTGACATCGCCGGATGCCATCGTGGAGACCAGCAATTTCGGGAAGCCCACCGGGACCGCCTGCATGGCGGGCGCCGAAACCGATGATCCGCTCGAACCGCCGACACACAGTAGGGCATGTATCGCGTCCTCCTCCACGAGGCGCTGGACGATCACGGCGGCTCCGCGACCCATGACGTCCATGTACTCGCCGCGGTCCCGGTGCTCGGCGAGTTCCTCGGAATCGGCGCCAGCAGCCCGGATCACGTCCTGCGGGGTCACCTGTGCGAGCGGGCAGTCCGAGAAGGGACCGACGTCGATCGCGTGCACGTCGGTGCCGAGCTCATTGAGAGCCTGCACGAGCCAGGAGTACTCCTCACCCTTGGTGTCGAACGTGCCGAGAAGGGCAACAGTCGCCATGTTTCACTCCTTCGTGTCGCTGCTCCCTCAGACGATAGGCGAGGTGCTCCGATGCCCGCTGGGCCAATGCGCGCCTATTGGCCCATTCCGCGGGCGAGCTCATACTCGAGACATGTCACGTGAAGCGAAGTTGGATGGAGCCGCTCTCTCCAGGCTTCTCGGGCCCTGGGCCCATGGCGGCGAGACTCTGTCCGGTGCGCTCGGCCGCGGAATCGGGGAGCTCATCGACAGCAACCTGATCCCGACGGGCACCGTCCTCCCGCCCGAGAGGGAGCTCGCCGGCGCGCTCCATGTCTCGCGGGGCACGGTGACCAGTGCCATGGACGCGCTACGGGCTCAGGGCTACATCAGCTCCGTTCGCGGTTCGGGAACCCGCGTTACGCGCGGTCTCAGAGGCCCTCGTACCGGCGAAGGACGTATGATCTCCTTCACCGACGTCCCCCCAGGGGTGGTGGATTTGTCCACCGGAGCGCTGCCGGCTTCTTCGGTGACCGCCGAAGTGCTGAAGGCCGGGCCCCCGAGCCTGTCCGAGTTCCTCGGCAGCGACGGCTACTTCCCAGCGGGTCTGCCGATGCTGCGAGAAGCTCTGGCTGACCGGCTGACCGCCGACGGCGTGCCGACCCGGGCGTCGCAGATCCTCATCACCTCCGGCGCGCAGCAAGGGACCTGGCTCGCGCTCAGCGACCTGATGGAAGCCGGTGACCTCGCCGTGGTGGAGGAGCCCACCTATCGCGGAGGGCTCGCGGTGCTCCGCTCCCTGGGTACGCGCATCGACACTGTTCCCTTCACCGGTACCGGGATGGCCGTGCCACTTGTCGCGTCGGCGCTTCGCCGGCGGCCAGCCGTGCTCTACTGCCAGACCAGCGTCCATAACCCAACAGGACGGACGACGAGCGCGAACGCGCGCCGGGCTCTCGCGGAGCTGGTGGATCGACATGGTCAGATGACGGTCGAGGACGTCTGCTCCTACGACCTGACGTTCCGTGGTCCGCCTGCACGGATGCTTGCGGGCTCGGTGGACGAGGCGTTGCTCGTCACCGTCGGAACGCTTTCGAAGCAGTTCTGGGGCGGCATCCGGGTGGGGTGGATCCGTGCGCACGAGCACAGGATCAAGCGCTTGACAGAGCGGCGCACGAGCAGCGACCTGGCCAGCTCCGTCATCGATCAGCTGTATGCAACGCAATGCATGGAGCGGATCGGCGACGCCCGGCTGGAACGACAACGCACGCTGAACGACCACGTCGTCACTACCGAATCGGTGGTGCGCGATGTGTTCCCCGATTGGCGGTGGGACCCCATCGACGGGGGCGCCGGCCTGTGGGTGGATACCGGTACCGATGCGACGGCGCTGGCCGAGCTTGGCAAGCGGAAGAAGGTCAAGATCGTCGCTGGTCCGGGGTTCTCCGCCTTCGACGGCTTCGCCTCGATGCTGCGGCTGCCCATCTGGCACCCGGAGGATCAGCTTCGGAACGGACTACAGCGCCTTGCGGACGCTGTTGCTGCCGCGTAGCCGTCAGCCATTCCGATCAGCATGCCCCAGCTTAAGTTCGGCCATGTCCTCCAGCTCACTGAATCGCGCCGGGTTTGTTAGATGTATGAGGTCATGACGTTGTCGACACGTTCGTGGACTCGGGCGGCCGGGGGCCGGTCGGCGCAGGCGGTGTGGGGCCGATGGTAGTTGTAGTGGTGGACCCAGACGTTGATCGCTTCGCGGCGCTCGTGCTCGGAGTAGAAGGCGTGCGCGTAGAGGCATTCCTCAGAGAGGATCCGCTGGTAGCGTTCGACTTTCCCGTTGTGCCGGGGCGTGTAGGGCCTGGTCCGCTGATGCCGTGAGGCATGCGCGTTCACGGTGCGAACGAAGGTCTTCGCGC
>NZ_JBQDLF010000093.1:0-3902 GCF_052095815.1 Brachybacterium sp.
TCACCCGAGAGCCCGCACCCACAAAGTAGCGGCAGAGAACCCGGGCCGATTCAATCTGCCGTCGGGGCCGCCCCAGGTGTCCAGCACCTCGAGCACCCGGCCGACGAGCTCTCCGAGCGAGCTCGTCTCGTGCAGGGCGGGGGACTGCGGATGAGGGATGCCGAGGACCCAACCGGCGCTCGACTCCCCGTCCGTCTTCGCGACGACGATGCCTGCCCCGTGGGGCAGCGGGATGCGCAGCAGGGGCCGCTCCTCATCGAGCATGAGCCGGCCGTCCAACTCGGGACGGGCTCTGACGAGAGCATCGTGGATCCGTTCACGCTCGAGCCAGTCGCCGAAGGCAGCTGCCATGTCGTGGGTGAAAAGCATGCAGGTCCTTCCACAGGGGCGAGTGATCGCGGTGGCCGGGAGCGGCCGTCGCGGGGGAGCTGCCTGCCGATGCTGCGCAGGAGCACGCCCCCATCATGCGCCAAAAGTCGGACATTTCGGATAAGTGTCCACGTGATGCCATGGCGTGAGGTGGCTCTCGTCGGTCGCGAGCGGTCAGCCCCGCAGGCGGGGCTCCGTCCCGTCGGGAGTCGGAATCGGCAGGGCCAGCAGATCGAGCGTCAGCGCCACCACGTCGTCGGCGGAGTCGAGCTCGTGGAGCACCGGTGCTGAAGCGTCCGAGATCCCCACGACCCACGAGGTCGGCTCTGCCTCATGCATCCTTGCCATGACCACCACCGCTCCGCTCTTGCGAGGGATCCGCAGCAGCGGCCGCTGGGCGTCGAGCATCAGGGTGCCGGCGAGCTCGGGCCGAGCGGCGATGAGGGCGCGCCGGATCCGGTCGCGCTTGATCCAGTCGCCGAAGGCGACGGCCAGGTCAGGGGTGAAGCGCATGAGGGGTCCTTCCGCAGAGGCGAGCTCGCGACTGGACCGGGTGGGTCGGCGCGAGGGAGGTGCGTCGTCCCTCCAGCAGTCCGACACCTGTCCACAATGCAGCCGATGGCTGACAAGTGAACTACCGCAGGGCGAGCAGAAGGGTCATCACCCGGAGCTCCACGCGGCAGCGGCGGCGAGTGCTGCTCGCCGCAGTGGGAGAATGTGCGGATGACCGCCACTCTCGTCGCCCACGGCCTTGCCGGCGGGTACGGCCACCGTGTCCTGTTCGAGGATCTCGACCTCACCGTCGCGCCCGGGGACGTGATCGGCGTGGTGGGTGCCAACGGTGCTGGCAAGTCCACCTTGCTGCGCCTGCTCGCCGGGGTCAATGCCCCGCACGCCGGTGCCCTCTCCCTCTCGCCGTCGGACGCCTTCGTGGGTTGGCTGCCGCAGGAGCACGAACGCCGTGACGGCGAGACCGTCGCCGGCTACATCGCCCGCCGCACCGGCTGCGCGCAGGCCACCGCGGAGATGGACGCGGCGGCCACCGCCCTCGGGCAGGAGTCGCCGCGCGGCGGCCCCGACCCGGCTGATGTGTACGCCACCGCCCTGGAGCGCTGGCTCGCCAGCGGCGCCGCAGATCTGGAGGAGCGGATCCCCGCGGTGCTCGCGGATCTCGGGCTGCCCTACGAGGCCCAGGGCGTGCAGCACACCGAGATGACCTCACTCTCCGGCGGTCAGGCCGCCCGGGTGGGACTGGCCGCGCTGCTGCTGAGCCGCTTCGACCTGGTGCTGCTGGACGAACCCACCAACGACCTCGACCTCGATGGGCTCCAGCGGCTCGAGACCTTCGTGCACGGACTGCGCGGGGGAGTGGTGCTGGTCAGCCACGACCGCGAGTTCCTCGCTCGCTGTGTCACCGAGGTGCTCGAGCTCGACCTCGCCCAGAACTCCCACCGCCTCTACGGCGGCGGCTACGACGCCTACCTCGAGGAGCGGGCCACGGTGCGCCGTCATGCCCGCGAGCAGTACGAGGATTTCGCCGCGACGAAGTCAGATCTCGTCTCCCGAGCCCGCACCCAGCGCGAATGGTCCAGCCAGGGCGTGCGCAACGCGATGAAGAAGTCCCCGGACAATGACAAGCTCCGCCGCCGCGCACAGTCCGAGTCGAGCGAGAAGCAGGCCCGCAAGGTGCGCCAGATGGAGAGCCGGATCGCGCGCCTGGACGAGGTGGAGGAACCCCGCAAGGAATGGCAGCTGCAGTTCACGATTGGTGCCGCACCGCGTTCGAGCAGCGTGGTCGCCACCCTCACCGGCGCGGTGGTGAGGCAGGGCGACTTCACCCTCGGACCGATCTCGACCCAGGTCGCCGCCGGGGAGCGGATCGGGATCACGGGGCCCAACGGAGCGGGCAAGTCGACGCTGCTGCGGGCGCTGCTGGGCAGGCGCGCGGTGGACGAGGGGTCGTCGTCGCTCGGCGCGAGCGTGCGGATCGGCGAGATCGACCAGGCCCGCTCGCTGTTCATGGGGTCTATCCCGCTCGCTGACGCCGTCGAGGCCCAGCTGCCGGAGCAGTCCCCGGCTGAGGTGCGCACCCTGCTGGCGAAGTTCGGGCTCCGCGCCGACCACGTGGGCCGTGCCGCCGCTGAGCTGTCACCGGGGGAGCGCACCCGTGCCGCCCTCGCCCTGCTGCAGGCCCGCGGCGTGAACCTGCTGGTGCTCGATGAGCCCACCAACCATCTCGACCTCCCCGCGATCGAGCAGCTCGAGCAGGCGCTGGAGTCCTATGAGGGCACCCTGCTGCTGGTCACCCATGACCGGCGCATGCTCGAGACAGTGCGCACCGACCGCCGTTGGCACGTCGAGAGCGGGACGCTCGCCGAGCTGTGAGATCGCCGTCTCCTGTCCCGGGCAGTGGATTCGCTGATTACAGTAGGCGCTCGAATGCCTGCGGCGTGCGACGCGCAGCGGTCGGAAAACAGCCGGCGACTGCACGCGATGACTCCGTCTCGCGGCCCGCCGTACTGGAACCGTCCCGCCTTCCCCACCCGAACGGAGTCACGACGTGACGAACCTGGACGAGCCCACCGCCCCGAGGGAGAAGGGCGAGCGCGGCGGATCCCCAGGGCGCCCACCCGGCAACCCGCTGGCGAGCTTCGACTACTCCCGCCCCCAGTACCCCCATGACATTCACCCGGCCCTGGTGCCGGGGATCGGCATCGACGAGCAGCGCCGTCGCTACAGCATCGACAAGATCGTGTTCGGCGTCGCCGGCGTCCTCGCCGTCGCCTTCGTGATCTGGGGGATCGTCAGCCCCACCAGCGTCGGCGACGTCGCGAACGTCGCCTATGCCTGGGTCATGACCCACCTCGGCTGGCTCTTCAACGCCGTCGCCACGGTGGTGCTGGTGACCCTGCTGATCCTGGCCTTCTCCCGGTACGGGAAGATCCCGCTGGGCAAGGACGGGGAGACCCCGGAGTTCTCCACCTTCTCGTGGGTGGCGATGCTGTTCGCCGCCGGCCTCGGCATCGGCGTGATGTTCTGGGGACCCTCGGAACCGCTGACATACTTCCTCACCCCGCCGCCGCTGACGAACGAGCCCGAATCGGTCGAGGCGCTGCACACGGCTCTCGCACAGACCTATTACCACTGGGGCTTCCACGCCTGGGCGATGTACGCCCTGGTGGGCGGGGCAGTGGCGTACGCGGCCTATCGGCGTGGACGCACCCTGCTGATGTCCTCGATCTTCGAGCGCCTGTTCGGCAAGAAGCACTCCGAGGGCTGGGCGGGGCAGCTGGTGGACATCTTCGCGATCATCGCGACGCTGTTCGGTACCGCCGCCGCGCTCGGCATCGCTGTGCTGCAGATCGGCGAGGGCTTCGTGATCGTCTCGGGTGCCTCGGAACTGACCAACACCATGATGATCGTGATCATCGCGGTGCTCTCGGTCGGCTTCGTTCTCTCGGCGGTCTCCGGCGTCTCCCGCGGCATCCGCTACCTCTCGAACACCAACATCGTGCTCACGATCGGCTTCGCCG
>NZ_JBQDLF010000094.1:0-3804 GCF_052095815.1 Brachybacterium sp.
CGTTCTACGTCAACGACGCGACGCTCCCCATCACCACGAACCGGGAAGAGCCGGGTACTGCTGCACGCCGCCGCGCCGATGCCGTCACGGATCGCCGCGGGCAGGCTGCTCGCAGCCGTGCGCTGGATCCTCGACGATCCGGGCACCGGGCTGTCGTGGGGCGGGACGGACGCCGCGGCAGAGACGGCGGCCGGGGCATCGACCGGATGCGCCGTGATCGTGCCCTCGGGCCGCTACCGCACGAGCCTGGTCAGCGCCGCCCGACGCTCCGACGTCGCGGTCATCGCCGCGACCCCCCGGACCGCACTGAAGGACCTGACGGAGCTGGTGAGCGCGCTGCGGGAGTGCGGGATCGAGGTCGTCGTCGGGCTAGCCGGCGCTCCGGCCCCGCCCCCGTCCGCTGAGGAGAGCGCTCAGGAGCGCCCCGCCCCGCAGCGGCACCGCGCCACCGGCACGGAGCAGCGCACGGTCGATCCGGCCCTCGTCGCCGGCTGAGCCCAGCTGGCCCGAAGCGCCCCACCTCTGTAAAGGGGTGGGCGCTTCGCCGTGCGCGGGGAGCGTGCGCGCAGGCGTAGCTGGTCCGTGCTCATGATCGCGCGACTGGCACTGTTCGGGATCGTGCGTCGAGGCGATGTACCAGATTCTCAGGACGTGCCGAGGTTGCTGCCACGCAGAACCCGCTGTTACCTTTCGCCGAGCGAAAGATTCATTGTTGCTCCCGATCTCGTACTAGGAGAATCTCCGTCATACGCCGTCGAAATCTACTCGCCGCTTCCGAATGACATCCTCCTCCAAGAATCCCAGGCCTGGTCTCCGTGTGGCCGTCCTGACCTTCGTGGTCCTGGCCATCGTCGCCCTGCCCACCGCCCTCTGGTTCGGGCTGGGTGAAGCGCTGTTCGGCGGCTCGGGCCAGGACATCGGCCTGACAGTGCTGATCTTCGCAGTGGGCCTCGGCCTGATCTGGTCGGTACAGTTCCTGTGGCAGTCCCACAAGGAGGGGCGGAGGGCGGATTCCCGGCGCCGCCAGGACTCGGCACCGTCGGGAGGCTCCCGCCGATAGAGCGCCGGAAGAGCCTCCGGACAGCGGAACGCCCCCGCATGAGGGCTCAGCACTTCCCTCATGCAGGGGCATCACCCCGTCCCGGGCGCGTCGCTCAGTACGCTCCGCGGGAGGCCAGCACGGCGCGCGCGGTGCGCGCCAAGATCAGCAGGTCCTGGGCGAAGGACCAGTTGTCGACGTAGAAGAGATCCAGTCGCACGGTGTCCTCCCAGGAGAGGTCGCTGCGTCCGGAAACCTGCCACAGCCCGGTGATCCCGGGCCGCACGGCCAGGCGCGGTGGGCGTCGCCGTCGTAGCCGGTGACCTCCTGGGGCAGCGCGGGTCGCGGCCCGACCAGGCTCATGTCGCCGCGCAGCACGTTCCACAGCTGCGGCAGCTCGTCGAGCGAGTAGCGGCGCAGCACCTTGCCCACCCGCGTGATGCGGGGGTCGTCGGACATCTTGAACAGCACGTCGTTGCCACGGTCGCGGGCGAGCTGCTCGAGCTCGGCCCGTCGGGCTTCGGCGTCGACCACCATGGAGCGGAACTTCAGGAACTCGAACGGCTCCCCTGTGCGTCCCACCCGCTGCTGGCGCAAGACGACGCCCCCGCCGTCGCTGAGGCGCACGCAGAGGGCCACGATGCCCAGCACGGGTGCCAGCAGGAGCAGCAGGGCGGCGCTGGCGACGATGTCGAACAGCCGCTTGCCGCGGCGCAGCGCCTTGCGTGCGCGCGGGAGGTCCATGTGCACCAGCGGCAGGCCGGCGACGGGGCGCATCCGGATCCGGTCGCCGGAGATCTCGCTGACGCCGGGGACCACGATCACGCCGACGTCGAGCCCCTCGAGCTCCCAGGCGACACGGCGGAACTCCTCGGCGCTCGCGGAGGAGCCGGCGGTGAACAGCACGATGTCCGGCTGCTGGGCGCGCACCAGGTCCAGCAGCTGGGACTCGTCGCCGAGGATCGGCACGCCGGCGCCCTCGCCGCGGCGCGCATCGCTGATCGGGGTGATGGCACCGACCACGTCGTATCCCAGCCAGGTTTCGCGGGTCAGGGTGCGCACGATGCCGCGCACGTGCCCGGTGGAGCCGACCACGAGCACCTGGGAGCGCAGCTGCCCGCGGGTGCGGGCGAGGTTGACGCCGCGCCGGGCGATGGCTCTGACTAGCAGCAGCAGCAGGGGGCCCACCAGGAACAGGGCGACGAAGTAGGGGCGGGAGAGCGGGATATCCGCAAGGAAGAGCACCGCACCGGTGAGCCCCACCGCTCCGAGGCTTCCCACCAGCACGTTGCGGTAGATCTCGGGTCCAGCGGACACCAGTCGGGGGTTCGACGCGCCGGAGATCAGAATGGCGAGCATCCAGGCGGTGGCGATCACCACCGATGTGCGCACCACGTAACCGGAGAGGTTCGGAGCGGAATCCAGGAACGCGAGGTTCTGCCGGATCAGGACCGCGATCACGCAGGCCACCGCGAGCGCCAGGAGGTCCGCCGCGACGATCATGGAGACGACCAGGCGGTCATCGCTGCGGTCCTTGCGGCGAGGACGCGCGGACCAGGTGGAGGCTCGCAGCGGAGATCGACCGCCGAGCAGAGGGACCGAGGGTCCAGCAGCTTTGACTGTCTGCGGTAATGCCACGTGCACCTCTCAGCGATCGGAGCCGGGATGGAGCGGTCAGGCCCAGCACCGGGAGCGGGTCCGTCCGCACCATCGCGACCCACACCCATCTGATGTCCGTTTTGCCCTGCTTGTCCGGCTTGTCTGAAATGCGACTATACCTCTCCTCGTGGAGGAATGGGAGATGCACTGCACTCTGCGCCGCGAGGAGACCCCTCGGAACGAGGGGTTACGGCCACAGGGACGTCCTGGAAAGAGACAGCACGACGCAGCGCGCCAACCCCGAAGGGTCGGCGCGCTGCGTCAGGTGTCGGAGCTGAGCGGGGCTCCCGCCTGCGGCGGCTCAGCCGTTGAGGTGCTCCTGCAGCGCCTTCACGGTGGAGTAGCTGGTGCGGAAGTCCCACACGCCGTTGCTGCCGTGGCCGATCGCGGCACGGAGCTTCGCCGTCGTCTCGGCGCCGATCTTCCCGTCGGCGGTGGCACCGATCTTGGACTGCAGGGCCTTGATGTCGGCGGTCGAGAGCGAGCCGTCCTGGCTCACGCCCACCCAGGCCTCGAGCGCACGGGTGGTGGCCGGACCGAACTTCCCGTCCACGACGAGTGCGCCGCTGCTCGGCGCCGAGGGAGCCGGGGCGGTCGGTGCCGAGGGCGCGGGGGCGCTCGCGGCCGGAGCTCCGCTGTTGAGGAAGGACTGGAGCGCCTTCACGGTCGCGTAGTTCGAGCGGAAGTCCCAGGCGCCGTTGCCGCTCAGGCCCATCGCCGCACGGAGCTTGGTGGTGGTCTCGGCGCCGATCTTCCCGTCGGCGGTGGCACCGACCTTGGACTGCAGCGCCTTGATGTCGGCGGTCGAGAGCGAGCCGTCCTGGCTCACGCCCACCCAGGCCTCGAGCGAGCGGGTGGTCGCCGCCCCGAACTTGCCGTCGACCGCGAGTGCGCCGGGGCTGGTGCGCACGTCGTCGCGGGAGGCCGAGTCCTCGCGGCCGCCGGGCTGGGCGTTCGCATCCGCGCCACCGTTGGACCTGGTGAGACCTGCCCGCTTGCCGCAGGTGGGCCACGCTCCGGGGCCCTGCTCATGCAGGGTGCGCTGGGCGATGGCGATCTGCTCGGACTTCGTGGCCTGGTTCGCCTGGCTCGCGAACTCGTGGCCG
>NZ_JBQDLF010000095.1:0-3677 GCF_052095815.1 Brachybacterium sp.
CTGGCCGTTCCTTGTTCCCGTTGTCCGGGGCACGAGGAAGAACATTACGGGCCTGACGCACCCCCGTCAAGCCAGAACGACCATTTCCGAAGTGGCCTCGACCACACCGACTTTCTGCGCATCTGTCGAGGTCAGCGCCTGGCTACTTGACGGTAGGTTTCCGGCCCGCCTGAGCGCCCTCAGGCTTCCCGCCTCAGCCGGCCACCGGATCTGGGTCGGCCACCGGGCGCAGGCGCCACAGGGTCGTGACCTCCTGAGAGCGGGCGGCGTGCAGCAGATCGTGCGGATCCTGAGAGCGGGGGTGACGAGGAGAGGTGGAGACCTTGCCGATGACCTCCAGGCCGGCCGTGTCGATCAGTCTCAGGAGCTCGTCACGACTGCGCAGCTTCAGGTGCTCGGCGAGGTCGGAGAGGATCAGCCACCCCTCCCCTCCGGGTCGCAGATGGGCGCTGAGGCCGTCGAGCACTCCTCGGAGCATGCTCGAGTCCTCGTCATAGATCCCCAGCTCGAGGGCCGAGGTCGCCGTCCCGGGGAGCCAGGGCGGATTGCAGACCACCAGGTCCGCCTGCCCGGGCGGGAACAGGTTCGCTTCGAGCACCTCGACGCGGTCCTCGAGGCCCAGGCGCTGGATGTTCTCCCGGGCGTTGTCGACTGCGCGGGGATTGATGTCGGTGGCGACCACACGTGCCGCACCCCGTCGCGCGAGCACTGCTGCCAGCACGCCGGTTCCTGTGCCGAGGTCGAAGGCTTCTGCCCCTCCCTCGACCTCGGGCATGGGTGCCTGCGCCACGAGGTCCACGTACTCCGAGCGCACCGGGGAGAACACGCTGTGGCGGGGATGGATCTGGGCCTCGAGGGCTGAGATCGGCACGCCCTTCTCCTGCCACTGGCGGGCGCTGAGCACTCCGAGCAGCTCCGAGAGGGAGATGAGCATCGGTTCTGTGAGCTCTCCGTATGCCTGCTGGCAGGCCGCGGCGACGTCCGGGGCTCGGCGCAGAGCGAGGCGGTGCCCCGGCTCGAGCATCACCACCACCCCGCCCAGCAGCCTGGCGCGCTCCGCCCGCGCTGCTCGGTGCGCCTGGAACAGTCGTGCGACGTCGAGGTTCTTGGGCAGCGCGCGCCGATCTGCCCGGCGCCCGATGGCTGTGAGCAGCTGGCGGGCGTTGTGGTAGTCACCGCGCCAGAGCAGGCCGGCGCCGGCGCGGATGCTGCGCAGGGCGGCGTTCGCGGTGACAGTGTCGTCGACGATCTCGAGCCGTTCGGGCGGCGGAGCGCCGTTCTCGGAATGCCATCGTGCGGTGCGCGGTGTGCTGTTCTCGGTCCAGCTGATCGTGGACATCGGATGCTCCCTGGACGTCGACGTCACGAGGAACCGGCATCACATCGGTGTCGGAGCACGGGGTGGGTCCTCGCGACGAGGCCCTCTCGTCGGAACCCCAGTATCCCACCTGGCCTCACCGACCCGCCTCGGGTGCCGCCGCAGAGCTCGGACCCTCAGGTCCCGCGCTGCGTCAGCTCCGGCGGTGCCGCTTCGGCGTCGAGCTGCTCCGCCATCGCCTGCAGGAATGCGATGGCGGCCGCCCTCGCCGGGGCCGGCACCTGCTGTGCGATCTCGAGCATCCGCTCGTGCATGTGCCCCAGGCGCTCCCGCACCTGGGAGTGGGCATGGTCCGTCGCGATCACGATCCTCGACCGGCCATCCTCGGGGTGGGGCACGCGCCGCAGGTGACCCGAAGCGGTCAGCCGGTCGATCAGCTTCGAGGTGGACGGGCCGGAGATGCGCAGGTTCGCCGCCAGTCGCAGGGGTGTCACCGGTTCTGCCGAGAGCTCATTGGCGATCACGAATCTCAGGGCAGCGAGATCGGTGGTGTTCATGTCCATTCCCTCGCTCATCCGACGGCGCAGCTCCTGATCCGCCACACGGAAGGCGCGCAAGGCACTGAGGAGGGCGACGGGGGAGTCATTCCCGTCGTACCAGTAGCGGTTGCTCCGCCCCTCGTCGGGGTTCCTTGGCGTGTCGGTCATACGTGGATGCTACAGTGAAATTAGATAGCCCGGCTAACTAGAGGATGGAGGCATGGTGAGCGCACGACAGAGCACCCACCCAGGCACCACCGCACAGGATCAGGCGACCGCAGAGGACCACGTGATCCTCATGGAGGAGGACGGAACTCCTCGAGGGCTGGCTCCGCGCGCCACGGTCCACTCCACCGCCACTCCCCTGCACCTGGCCTTCTCCTGCTATGTGGTGCGGCCCGACGGACGGGTCCTGCTCACCCGGCGCGCACTGACCAAGCGCACCTGGCCGGGGGTATGGACGAACTCCTTCTGCGGCCACCCCCGCCAGGGCGAAACCTTCGCCGAGGCGATCGCGCGGCATGCCATGCACGAGCTGGGCATGGAGGTCGGCCCTCCCCGGGAGGTCCTGCCCGACTTCCGCTACCGGGCCGTGGACGCCTCCGGCATCGTCGAGAACGAGATCTGCCCGGTCTTCGTCGCTGCAGCCGGGAGCGAGCCGGTGCCCCATCCCGCGGAGGTGATGGATCTGCGATGGGTCGACCCCGCGGAGCTCGCCGCTCTCGTGGAGCTGTCGCCGTGGACCCTCAGCCCGTGGACGACAGCCCAGGTCCCGCAGCTCCGCGAGGTCCTGGATCGCCTCCCCGCGAGCACCTCATGATCGAAGCGAACCGCCAGGCCGTCGAGCAGGAGATCCAGCGTCTGCTGAGCCGCGGAGCCGCCAGAGCCGGCACGCTGCCGCTGCCCGATCACCACGACCTCTGGGCCGCCTTCTCCCGCGCCACGGGCGGCGGGAAGCGGTTCAGACCGCACCTGCTGCTGGCGACCCACCAGGCGCTCGGCGGCGCTCGAGAGCCTGCTGCCGTCCAGGCCGCCGCCGCGCTCGAACTGATGCACACGGCCTTCGTGGTGCAGGACGACGTGATCGACGGGGACCAGGTGCGCCGGGGGGCGCCGAGCCTGCCCGGCGGGATCGCCGCCGACGCGCGGCGGCAGGGTGTCGGGCCGTCCGAGGCGCGACGGCTCGGGGAGGCGGCCGGCATCCTCGCGGGCGACCTCGGCCTCATCGCCGCACTGCGCGCGATCGCCTGCTGCGATGCGCCCGCGCCTGTGGTCGACCGTCTGCTGGACCTGTTCGAGAGCACCCTGCACGCCTCAGCCGCCGGCGAGCTCGCCGATGTACGTCTCCAGCTGGGCCCCGCGGAGGGTGCGGTCGTGCTCCGCGAGGCGCTCGCGGTCGCCGAGCTGAAGACGGCGCTGTACTCCTTCCAGCTGCCGCTGCGCGCCGGTGCGATCCTCGCCGACGCCTCCCCCGAGGTGCTCACTGCCCTCGACGAGATCGGCAGCCTGCTCGGCATCGGATTCCAGCTGTTCGACGACCTGCTCGGCATGTTCGGCGACGAGCAGCGCACCGGCAAGAGCGCGCTCGGCGACCTGCGGGAGGGCAAGCGCACCGCGCTGATCGCCCATGCCTCGACCACGGATATCTGGCCCGCGCTGCAGCCCCTGCTGGGCCGCGAGGATCTCGGCGAGGACGAGGCGCGCCGCGCGCGGTCCCTGCTGACCGCCGGTGGCTCCCGCGCCTGGGTCGAGGACCTCGCGAGATGGCACGTGAACAGCGCTGCCGAGGCGGCCATGCGCCACGACCTGCCGCCCGGCCT
>NZ_JBQDLF010000096.1:0-3136 GCF_052095815.1 Brachybacterium sp.
CCATCGCCTTCACCCGCACCGCCGAGTACGACGACGCGATCAGCGACTGGATGCTCGAGCAGCTCGAGGACACGGCCGAGGATGACACCCCGACCGGCGCCGACGACCAGGCAGACTCCGACGAGGACGGCTCCTTCGACGACGACGAGGACATCTCCATCCTCGACCTCTCCGATGCCGACGCCGCCGAGCTCGGCATCACCGCGACCCTGCGCTACGGCGAGAACCCGCACCAGCGGGCGCGTCTGGCCGTCACCGACGAGAGCGCCCCGGGCCTGGCCGGCGCAGAGCAGCTCGGCGGCAAGGAGATGAGCTACAACAACTACGTCGACGCCGACGCCGCCGTGCGCGCGGCCTACGACCACGACCGTCCGAGCGTCGCCGTGGTCAAGCACAACAACCCCTGCGGCATCGCGGTGGCCGACGAGTCCGAGGACATCGCACTCGCCCATGCCCGCGCCCACGGCACCGATCCGGTCTCCGCCTACGGCGGTGTCATCGCGACCAACCGTACGGTCACCCTCGCCATGGCCCAGCAGGTCAAGCCGGTCTTCACCGAGGTCATCCTCGCCCCCGGTTATGAGGACGAGGCGCTCGAGCTGCTGCGCACCAAGAAGAACCTGCGGATCCTGCGACTGGTGGGGGAGTACTCCCGCAGCGTCGAGATGCGTGAGATCTGGGGCGGGATGCTGATCCAGGACGCGGACACCATCGCCGCTGAGGGCGACGATCCTTCGCAGTGGACCCTCGCCGCGGGCGACGCGGCGGATGCCGCCACCCTCGCGGACCTCGCTTTCGCCTGGCGCTCGGTGCGGGCTGTGAAGTCCAACGCGATCCTGCTGGCCAAGGACTCCGCAGCGGTCGGCATCGGGATGGGCCAGGTCAACCGCCTGGATTCGTGCCGTCTTGCCGTCGCCCGTGCGAACAGCCTGGGACAGGCCGCCGACGGTGCCGCGGTGCCTGAGCGGGCCCGCGGTGCGGTCGCCGCGTCGGACGCGTTCTTCCCCTTCGCCGACGGTGCACAGATCCTGCTCGACGCCGGCGTGCGCGCGATCGTCCAGCCGGGCGGCTCGATCCGCGACGAGGAGGTCATCGAGGCCTGCCGTGCAGCCGGGGTGACCATGTACCTCACCGGGACGCGCCACTTCGCGCACTGAGCCGGTCGCCCGCCCCGGCGGCGAGGACTCTCGCCGGGGCGGTGCAGGCATCCGCGCCCGCGGAACCGGCGTCCCGCTCACGCGGGGCGCCGGTGCCCCCATCGCGCATGTCGAGGGGCCCTCAGTTCACCGAATGGACATGCGGGGCCTCTAGAGTTGGACCCATACACCAGCGTGCGAAGGAGCGACCGTGAAGATCCCTGACAACCAGAGCCTGCGCGAGTACATCGAGCATCTGCGCGAAGAGGGGTACTCGGTCCTCGACGGGCACACTCCGGACCCGGATCTCATCGACCCTCAGGGCAATCCCGTCTACACCTGGCAGGAGGGATACCCGTACGAGACCCGCATGGACCGGGACGAGTACGAGCGCGAGAAGTACAAGCTCCAGGTCGAACTGCTGAAGTACCAGTACTGGCTCGAAGACAACGATCAGAAGTCGATCATCATCTTCGAGGGGCGGGACGCGGCCGGCAAGGGCGGCACCATCAAGCGCTTCACCGAGCACATGAACCCGCGCACCGCCCGGGTGGTGGCGCTGAACAAGCCCAGCGACCGCGAGCGCGGCCAGTGGTACTTCCAGCGCTACATCCAGCATCTGCCCACCGATGGCGAGATGGTCATGTTCGACCGCTCCTGGTATAACCGGGCCGGAGTCGAGCGGGTGATGGGCTTCGCCACGCCCGAGCAGTACGAGACGTTCATGAACCAGGTGCCCTACTTCGAGCGGATGCTGGTCGATTCCGGCATCCACCTCACCAAGTTCTGGTTCTCCGTCTCCCAGAAGGAGCAGCGCACCCGCTTCGCGATCCGCCAGCTGGATCCGGTGCGGCGGTGGAAGCTGTCCCCGATGGACCTCGAGTCCCTGGACCGCTGGGAGGCGTACACCGAGGCGAAAGAGGAGATGTTCCGCCGCACGGACAAGAAGTACGCGCCCTGGACCATCATCCGCTCGAACGACAAGAAGCGGGCGCGGCTGAACGCGATGCGCTACTTCCTCTCGCAGTTCGAGTACGAGGACAAGGACCACGAGGTCGTCGGGCTCCCCGATCCCAAGCTCGTCATGCGCGGCAAGATGGAAGAGGCCGACGAGTGAGCTGATGCTCCCTCGGCGCGCCCGCATATACCGTGCGCGCACGCACGCACCCCTCCCGCACTCGCACGCACCGACACGCCGGCCCAGAACACCGGCAGCTCCCGTTCGGGGACGGAGCCGGTGTTCTCGGTCGGCGTGTCGCGGTCGAGAGTGAGGGGCGGGGGAAGGGCGAGGGGAGCGAGGGGAGTCAGCCCTCCGTGATCGGCTCCTCGGGCAGGCGGGCGATCTCCCCCGAGTCCAGCCACTCCTCCGAGAGCGCCGGCAGGGTGCCGGTGGGGGTGGTGCGGTGCGGGCGGGTCATCGAGGCCGGGGACAGCAGTGCCTTCAGCCGGGTCTCGTCCAGGAGGCCTCGCTCGAGCACCAGATCGGCGACGGGACGGCCGGTGTCCAGGGCGGTGGCGGCCACATCGGTCGCGGCGGCGTAGCCGATCACCGGCACCAGCGCGGTGACCACGCCGATCGAGCGGCGCAGGTGGTCCTCCAGGATGTCCTCGTTCAGGGTGATGCCGGCGATGCAGCGATCGGCGAGCGTGTTCATCGCCCGGGTCATGATGCGCGTGGACTCGAGGATGTTGAACGCGATGACCGGCTCGAAGGCGTTCAGCTGCAGCTGCCCGCCCTCGGCGGCGAAGGCCACCGTGAGATCGTTGCCGATCACCTCGAAGGCGACCTGGTTGACGACCTCCGGGATCACCGGATTCACCTTGCCCGGCATGATCGAGCTGCCCGGCTGCACCGCGGGCAGATTGATCTCGTGGAAGCCGGCCCGCGGGCCCGAGGACAGCAGGCGCAGGTCGTTGCAGATCTTGGAGATCTTCACCGCGATGCGGCGCAGGATCCCGGAGAAGGTCACGAACGCGCCGGTGTCGCTGGTGGCCTCGAC
>NZ_JBQDLF010000097.1:0-3119 GCF_052095815.1 Brachybacterium sp.
CGAGGTGCGTGCGGCTCGTGCGCGAGCACCAGCAGGAGTACCCCACCCTGACCGCCGCCGTCACTGCGGTCGCCCGTCAGGAAGGCGTCTCACGGGAGTCCGTGCGGCGCTGGTTGGCCCAGGCAGACGTCGACGACGGTACCCGGCCCGGCGTGACCAGCGAGGAATCAGCCGAGGTCAAACGCTTGAAGACGGAGAACAAGCGGCTGCGGGAGGACAACGAGATTCTTCGTCGGGCTTCGATTTTCTTCGCGGGGGAGCTCGACCCCCGAAACCGCTGATCTGCGCGTTCATCGACGAGATGAGAGCCGAAGGGTATGCAGTCGAGTCGATCCTCCGCGTCCTGCGCCAGCAGGGCCTTGCGATCGCTGCACGAACCTACCGGGGCTGGAAGAGACCGCCCCGCATCGCGGCCCGCACCGCCACAGACGCTCTGGTCGAGGACAAGATCCGTGAGCTGGCCTGGACGTTCAACGCCACCACCCAGCGGTGGCAGATGACCCCTGAAGGGCTCTACGGGCGGCGGAAGTGGGTCGCGCTGCTCCGCCGTCAGGAAGGCCTGGCCGGCACCTCCCGTGGGGCGGTGGACCGGGCGATGCGCACCCTCGGCCTCGAAGGTATTCGGCGGGCGAAGAAGCTGCGCACCACCATCCCGAACCCTAACGGGAAACGGGCGGGTGACCTGCTCAATCGCGACTTCACGGCCCCGGCTCCGAACCTGGTCTGGGTCACCGATTTCACTTACGTTCGCACCTGGGCCGGGTTCGTGTACGTCGCTTTCGTCGTCGACGTGTTCGCTCAGCGGATCGTGGGCTGGCACGCGTCCTCGAGCATGCGCACCGATCTCGTCATGACGCCACTGCGGATCGCGCTGTGGCAGCGGGAACGCGAAGGAAACCAGGTCTCACCAGGCTCTTTGGTGGCGCACAGCGATGCCGGATCGCAGTACACGTCGATCCGGTACACCGAGCACCTCGACCTCGAGGGCATCGCTCCCTCGATCGGGACCGTCGGCGATGCGTTCGATAACGCGCTCATGGAGACGGTCAATGGGCTGTTCAAGACCGAGTGCATCCGCACCACCGTCTTCCACCACGGCCCGTTCCGGACGCTCTCGGACGTCGAGTTCGCGACTGCCGGCTGGGTCGACTGGTACAACAACCGCCGCCTCCACGGCTCCCTGGGGATGCTGACCCCGGTAGAGTCCGAGACGCTCCACTACGAGGCCCTCGCCCGAGAGCCCGAACCCGCAAAGTAGCGGCAGAGAACCTGGGCCGATTCAACGACTCCACCGCGGGCGTGACGGTAGGGCTCCAGATGCACACGGGGGTCGCCTGTTGCCGGGGCAGCGACGAGTCGATCCAGTGCCACTTGGTACGTGCGGGCGAGGGGGATGAGTACGTCGAGCGTGGGTTGACGGTGACCTGTCTCCACGCGCGAGAGGATGCTGATGGACAGTCCCGTCGTGTCCGCCACCTCGGTGAGTGTCAGTTCGCGGGCCTGCCGGAGCGCGCGCAGGCGCGGTCCGATCGCGTCGAGGGTCTCGGTGACATCCGAATCCGGGGTCGTTCCCATCCCTCTAGTTTTGCAGATTCCGCAAACCTGCTAGGGAGTGTTGCTCTCGCCGCTGGAGGATCGCCGAAGAAGGATGCGTGACCAGGGGTGAAGGGCGTGGTGCTGCTGTGGCTGAGACAATCGTGGACGAGGCTCCCGGCTTGAGCGTGCGGCGCCGGTGGACCGTGTTGGCGATCTGCGCTTCGGCATTATTCCTGGTGGGACTGGACACCACGATCGTGACGGTCGGGCTCTCGCACATCGGAGCAGGCCTGGGGGCGGAGCCGGGCAGCTTGTCGTGGGTGGTCGATGCGTACACAGTCGTGTTCGCGAGCCTGCTGATCACCTCCGGTGCGCTGGCCGACCGGTTCGGGCGGCGCAGCGTCTTCCAGACCGGGCTCGTGCTCTTCGGGGTAGCGTCACTGCTGTGCGCGACGGCCGGGGACCTCCCGGTCCTGATCGCGGCCCGGGCGCTCCAGGGGATCGGGGCGTCGATGCTCTCCCCGGTGGCACTCGCGATCGTGGTCAACGCGATGCCCGACCCGAAAGAGCGAGCCCAGGCGATCGGCGTGTGGGGAGCGATGTTCGGGCTGAGCATGGCTGCCGGCCCGGTGGTCGGGGGCGCACTGATCGCCGCGTTCGACTGGCGGGCCGTGTTCTGGATCAACATCCCCGTCGTCTTCCTCGCGCTCCTCCTCGTCACCGCCCTGGTGCCGGAATCGCGGGGACGGCGCGTCCGCCGTATCGATCTGCCAGGGCAACTCCTCCTCATCGCCGTGTTGGGGATCGCCGTGGCGCTGCTGATCGAAGCGCCCAGGCTCAGGTGGGCCTCCCCGGTCGTGCTGGCCTGCCTCGGGGCGCTGGTGGTGCTGGTCGGGGTGTTCGTCTGGGTGGAGTCGCGGCGGCGTGAGCCGCTCATCGACCCCGGCCTGTTCCGGGTCCCGCGTTTTACCGGGGCGATCCTCGGGGCGGTCGCGGTGTTCGTCGCGTTCAGCATGACCTTGCTGTTGACCACCCTGTTCCTTCAAGACGCGCAGGGATGGACACCCCTCGACGCAGGAGCCGCGACCCTGCCGATGGCCTTCGGAGCGACGGTCTTCGCACCCGTGTCCGGATTCCTGACCGGCCGGACCGGCCCTCACCTCCCGCTGCTGGTCGCCGGCACGCTCGTCCTGGCCGGCGGGCTCTGCCTCCTCACTCTCACCGGCGGGATGAGCGTGCCCGTGCTGCTCGTGGCGTATCTGCTGATCGGTGCCGGGGTCGGGTTCGCCAACGCGCCGATCACGAACACCGCCGTCAGCGGCCTACCGGCCGAACGCGCCGGAGTTGCCGGAGGCACCGCCTCTACCGCCCGGCAACTGGGAACCGCGGTCGGTATCGCCCTCGCCGGAACCCTCGTCGCCGGTGTGCCACCCGACCGGTTCGCCACGGCAAGTCTTCCCGGCTGGATCGTCATCACCGCCTGCGGCGGACTGCTGCTTGCGGTAGGAACCCTCACCCGGCACCGGACCGCGACGCCTACGTCAGGGGGTCCGCGGGCTGCTTCTCACCGATGAACTCCGCGG
>NZ_JBQDLF010000098.1:0-2631 GCF_052095815.1 Brachybacterium sp.
ACATCTCCGGGAGGATCTCTCGCTGGCCGCGCTCGCGCAGCAGGCCAACGTCTCGCCCCGCACCTTCTCCCGACGCTTCACCGCGGATACGGGGATCACCCCGATGCAGTGGGTGCTCCGCGCCCGCATCGACCACGCTCGCGAGCTCCTCGAACGGACCGACCTCACCGTCACCCAGGTGGCGGAGCGGAATTTGTCAAGGTGAATGAGGCCAGTGGGAGTCAGGCGGCGGTCTGGTAGGCCTGCTGGTCGTCGTGGTTGGCGGGCTTGTTGATCCAGGCTGCGTCGGGCAGCGTGAGGATCTTCGGGACGGCAGTTGGGGTGCTGAACCGTTCGGGGTGGGCGTTCCGGGCGGTGTTGAGGACGTCGGCGCGGTCGGCGGCCTTCGCGGCGGCGAGGCCGTAGTGAACCTCCGCCGGCGTGTGCAGGCCCAGACCGCCGTGGTGGTGCTCGTGGTTGTAGCGGTCGCGGAACGCGTCCATGAACGCCCTGGCATCGCTGAGAGAGCCGAATCGGTCGGGGAAGACCGGGGCGTACTTCAGCGTCTTGAACCAGGCCTCGGAGTAGGGGTTGTCGTTGGAGACCTTCGGGCGCGAGTGCGAGCGGGTGACCTCCAGATCGGCGAGCAGCGTCGCGACGGTCTTCGAGGTCATCGAGGTGCCGCGGTCGGCGTGGACCACCTCGGGGATGCCGTGGATGGCGAACACCTCGCGCATCATCTCCTCGGCCAGGGGCCCGGACTCGCGGGCGTGGACGTGGACGCCGACGAGGTAGCGGGAGTAGATATCGATCATCACGTAGGCGTCGTAGTAGACGCCCCGGACCGGGCCAGGCAGCTTGGTGATGTCCCAGGAATAGACCTGCCCAGGTGCCGTGGCGACCAGCTCGGGGATCGCCCTCGCCGGATGCCTGGCCTGCCTGCGACGCTCTGTGACCAGGGTGTTCTCCCGCAGTACCCGATACATCGTGGAGACCGAGCACAGGTAGATCCCACGGTCCAGCAACTCGGCGAAGATCTGTATCGGGGTGGCATCGACGAACTCGTCGCTGGTCAGCACCGCAAGCACCCTCGCCCGTTCGGTGCGCGAGAGCCGGTTGGCCGGCACCACCTCCCGCGGCACGGGTGGCCCCGGGCGCTGCTGCCGGCGACTGGCTGTCGCCCGCGAGATGCCGGTCAAGACCGACGCGGCCCGGGTGGGTGTCCCCTGGACGGTGAGGTCGGTGTAGGCGTTCATCAGCGCTTGTTGCGCTTGGTCTCGGTATCCGCGCTCTCGGAGATGTCCTCCAAGAGCGCGCGTGCTTTTCCCATGATCTCCAGCGCGGTCTCGGTGCGATCCAGGCGCTGCTGGGTCGTCTCCAGCTCGCGCCGCAACCGGGCGATCTCGGCCTGCTCCTTGCTGGGCCGGCCGATCGCCTGCCCGGGCTGTTTGCCCTGCAGCACGCCGGCATCGCGCAGCCGCCGCCACTCGGTGATCAACGAGGAATACAGGCCCTCGCGGCGCAGGTAGGCACCGCCTTGCTGCTGCTCGCAGGCCTCCTCGTAGGCGGCCAGGTGGGCGAGCTTCTGCTCGGGCGTGAACCGGCGACGGCGCGGACCATCGGCGCGGGGATGCGAACTGCTCATGGACCCATCATCGCGGGTCGACGACGGCAGCGTGGAGAGAGTCGAGATGCTCATCGGGGTCGTTCCTGATCTCGCCCTGCGAAGGCGGACTTGCTATGAACCACTGGTCTCAACTCACCCTGACACGCAGGGGGCCACCGATGCTGGGTGGCGCTGGGTGCTGCGGATACTGCGGGCGGCAGGCGCTGCGTGCAGCGGGGATTGTGGACAGCGGACCCCACGTCCTCCGCTCTCGTAGAGTCCCCCTATGGACAGTGCCGCCCGTCATTCCGACCCCGCTCCCGAGCCCCAGCCCTGGCTCCTGATCATCGATCCGCAACGGATCTTCGCCGACCCCGCCTCCGAGTGGTGCTCGCCATTCTTCCCCACCGCGATGGAGAACATCGCGCGCCTGGCGGAGTCCGTCGGCCCCGAGCGCACGCTGATCACCCGTTGGCTGCCCACCGCGGACCGGGCCACAGCCTGGGGCGACTATTTCCATGCCTGGCCCTTCGCCGACGTCCCGGCGGAGGATCCCCGGTACGAGCTGGTCGCGCCCGCCCAGGGGCTGAGCGCCCATCCGACGATCGACGAGCCGACGTTCGGGAAATGGGGGCAGCAGCTGGCCGAGCGCGTGGGCTGGGCCACGAACCCAGCCACACATCTGCTGGTCACGGGCGTGACCACCGACTGCTGCGTCATCTCGACCGTGCTCCCCGCGGCCGATGCCGGGGTGCGGCTCAGCGTGGTCACCGACGCCGTCGCGCACTCCGCCGCCGAGAACGGCCCACCGGCCCTGCACACGATGAGCCTGTTCCCGCCGCAGGTCGACCTGCGCACCACCGCCGACATCCTGGCGGACGGGACGATCCAGCTCGACCAGGGAAACCCGAACGCTCAGGCTCGGACGGAGCCTGACGACGACCCACGAAAGGGACGCTGATGGCCGCCAAGGAACAGGTCACCGCGACCGCGGCAGGGAAGTACGTGATGTGCGGGCACTGCGGCGGCGGCTGGTACTGGTGGCG
>NZ_JBQDLF010000098.1:2641-2884 GCF_052095815.1 Brachybacterium sp.
CGTTCTTCGACGTCGAGGTGTTCAGTCCCGAGGCGATCGTGCTGTCCTGCTCGGGCTGCGGCAAGATCCAGCTCTTCGAGAGCGGGACGCTGGAGCTTCGCACCCAGCAGGAGCAGCAGCAGCGCTGAAGGCCTTCCGCACGTGAGGGCGACAGGTGCCATCCTGGAGGCATGGCCCCTTCACTGCTCACCGTCGGTCACGGCACCCTCTCGCGCCAGGAGCTCGCCGATCTGCTGCGCGGAG
>NZ_JBQDLF010000099.1:0-2835 GCF_052095815.1 Brachybacterium sp.
GGAGCGCCCAGGCTGTCGACTCGGACTACACCGAGGGCAGCGCCGCGCGCTGATCGACCTCTTCTGCCGCGACGGCGGGCGCACCACTCGAGGTGCGCCCGCCGCTGCTCTTCATGCATCATGAACGCCGACAGACAGATGTACAGGAACACGCCCGCACGGGGCAGAGGGAGCACGGCATGTCACAGCGCAGGACCACGCGACGCACGGCGCTGGCGGGCCTGGGGGCCCTGGGTCTGGTGACCACGGCGAGCGCCTGCTCGCTGCTGCCCGGCCTCGGCGGCGGTGACGAGGAGGCGGAGACGTCGCCGAGCGCCGAAGGCGACGGGGGAGCGAGCGACGGCGGCGGCGAGCCCGCCGAGGAGCCGCCTGCGGAGCCCGGCACCACCTTCGATGGCTGGGCGAGCGAGGAGGACCTCGACCTCGTCGAGCTCGACACCGCCGCGGCCGACGCCGAGTTCGGCACCGAGAAGGGCTCTCTCGAGCGCGAGGACCGCTACGGCACCTGGTGGTCGCCCGGATTCCCCGAGGACTCGCCGATCTTCACCGCCTTGCCGCGGAGCATCGATGAACGCGCCGAGGAGGCGTTCGGCGGGCATGAGCAGGTGGTCGGCGCCGCCACGGGAGTGCTCGTGCAGGCGATCCTCGAGATCTTCGACACGCCCCTGCTGCTCGAGGCCGACAACTCCCGCTCCGACGAAGTCGGGGCCGCCCTCGTGAAAGCCTTCGGCCTCGAGGGCTATGACGAGTCCGCCTTCGACGAGCTCTTCGCAGCGGTGCCGGTCTCCGGCGCCTCGGGACCGGACACCGGGGTGCCGGAGATGTATGACCTCGAGCCCCTGGAGTACCCGGAGGACGGCCCTCGGATGCGCATCCTCGAGGCCGTCACCGAGGTCGAGCGCCTCGACAGCGCCGAGTTCTCCGGCATCCTCTTCCTGGCCTCCGTGCGCGGAGCCCTCCCGGTGCGGGCGTCGGGGGAGGAGCGGCCGCTCGTGCGGGCCGTGAGCTATGGCCTCGGGTTCTCCGAGGACGGCGGCCATGTGCTGATGGTGTACTCGGTGAACTCCGCGCCCAGCGTGCACATCGAGGATCCGAGCTCGCTGCCCGTGGTCCAGGGCACGGCAGCGGGGGAGGACTGGCGCGAGCACACCGTGCGGAGCCTGACCCTCCAG
Organism: Brachybacterium sp.; assembly: GCF_052095815.1. Lineage (NCBI taxonomy): Bacteria > Bacillati > Actinomycetota > Actinomycetes > Micrococcales > Dermabacteraceae > Brachybacterium > Brachybacterium sp. The sequence goes on from NZ_JBQDLF010000099.1 coordinate 1,173, forward strand.
CTGCCGCCCGACCTCGGTGAGCCCGCTGTCACCGAGGTGGGGATCGTCTTCCAGGGAGGACGGCGCCGCGGCTCGGTCATGCGCGCCGGGTTCCCCGTCCCGTCCCCGTACCCGCTGGCGGCCCGGGACCACGTCGCGCAGGTCGAAGTGCCCGGCGCCGACCTCGCCGTGGTCGCGGTGGGCCCGGGGCTGGATTCCACGCTCTCCGTCCAGGTGCTCATCCACCGCGAGCAGGAGTACTTCAGCGTGCAGATCCACGACCTCACCGAGGAGGAGGCCCCGACCGTCGCCCACCAGCTGCTGGCCGGACTCCGCCTCGAATCCTGAGCGCGCCTCGTCCCCGGACGGCGTCTCGCATCCTGAATGGTGTGACCGTATGGCGGACAGCGGTTCAAGCTGTCTCCGTACCCGTCGCCCCCGAGGATGCGTGCGACGACAACCATCCTTAACGGAGGAGTTCCCGTGACGCGTCCCGTCGTGCTCATCGCCGAAGAGCTGTCACCTGCGACCGTCGAGGTCCTGGGGTCCGAGATCGAGGTCAGGAATGTGGACGGCACCGACCGCCCCGCCCTGCTGGCAGCGGTGAAGGACGCGGATGCCCTTTCAACATCCGCTTCGGCTACATCGAGGTCCCCGAGGGCGTCGACGTGCTGCTGATCGCTCCGAAGGCCCCCGGCCACACCGTGCGCCGCGAGTACGTCGCCGGTCGCGGCATCCCGGACATCGTCGCGGTCGAGCAGGACGCCACCGGCGGTGCCTGGGACCTCGCGCTCTCCTACGCCAAGGGCATCGGCGGCACCCGCGCCGGCGTCATCAAGACCACCTTCACCGAGGAGACCGAGACCGACCTCTTCGGTGAGCAGGCTGTGCTCTGCGGCGGCATGAGCCACCTGGTCCAGGCCGGCTTCGAGACCCTCGCCGAGGCGGGCTACCAGCCGGAGATCGCCTACTTCGAGGTGCTCCACGAGCTCAAGCTGATCGTCGACCTCATGTTCGAGGGCGGCATCGCCAAGCAGCGCTGGTCGATCTCCGACACCGCCGAGTACGGCGACTACGTCTCCGGCCCGCGCGTCGTCACGGCCGACACCAAGAAGGCCATGAAGGACGTCCTCGCGGACATCCAGAGCGGTGCCTTCGCCAAGCGCTTCATCGAGGATCAGGACGCCGGCGCGCCGGAGTTCAAGGAGCTCCGCGAGACCGAGGCGAAGCACCAGATCGAGGTTGTCGGCAAGGACCTGCGCAAGATGTTCTCCTGGAGCGCCCAGGCTGTCGACTCGGACTACACCGAGGGCAGCGCCGCGCGCTGATCTGAAGTCTCCCTGCGCCCGGGCCCCGCCTCGATCCATCGAGGCGGGGCCCGGGCCGTAGTGGGCCGCAGTCCAGGGACGAGTCATTGATCAAGCACGGGGCGAGATGGCAGAATCTCACCTCTCTCCGACGCGCCTGACCGGGATCAGTTCGGCCGGCCGATAGACTGCATCGATCATTCAACGTTCGGGTGCACCAGTGGCGGCGCCCCTGGACTTGCAGTCGCGTAGGAAGACGTCTCAGTGGCGAAGAGCTTGTTCGAGCGAGTGCGCGCCAGCCGTCTGGTCGACCCTGTAAGGGGGCTCTTCGCGGTTCGTGGTGAATGACCCTGCTGGGGCGGGTGTTCACGCTACGG
>NZ_JBQDLF010000100.1:0-2735 GCF_052095815.1 Brachybacterium sp.
TCCGGCTCTTCACAATTCGGGGTGTAGGTGTGGTCTGAATCCGCCGGCTTCGAGGAGTGCGCTGGCGATCTAGTTGGTGAGGTTGCGGAAGCCGAGGGCCAGGCCACGCAGGTGCTCGAGGCGACCGTTCACGGCTTCGGTAGGTCCGTTGCCCTTGCGCGGCCGGTCGAAGTAGGCCAGGACGTCGCAGGCGCGTCTGGTCAGGGTGCGGCCGAGCTTGCGCAGTTCTACCAACGCCTCAGGCACACTGTCGGCGAGGGCGTCGATCACGGAGCTCATCTCGACGCGGCCGGCTGCCCGGTCGGGGTGACGGTAGGCGGAGATCATGCGCTGGTAGATCCCCCAGGTGCACTCGACTTGCACGTGCCGGTCCCCAGCGAAGAGCTTGTCAAGGCGCTCGCGCTGGCGGTCGGTGAGCAGGTCAGCCCCGGTGTGCAGGGTCCGCCGCGCGGTGTAGAGCGGGTCGCCCTTGCGTCCGCGGTGTCCGTGCAGTTCCTGCTGGACTCGGCGGCGGCACTCATCGAGAGCGTCCCCGGCCAACCGGATGACGTGGAAGGGATCCATAACCGTGACGGCGTCCGGCAGCTCCTCGGTGGTGGCGGTCTTGAAGCCCGCGAACCCGTCCATGGCCACGACCTCGATCCCATCGCGCCAAGCCTGATCCCGCTCGGCCAGCCAGTCCTTGAACGCCTTCTTCGACCGACCTTCGACCACGTCCAGCAGGCGTGAGGGCCCGGTGCCGTCCCGGACCGGGGTGAGGTCGATGATCACGGTGACGTACTTGTCACCGCGCCGGGTGTGCCGCCACACGTGCTCATCGACCCCGACGACCTTGACACCGTCCGGGCGGGTCGGGTCCTCGATGAGCAGACGCCGGCCCTCAGCCAGGACCGCGTCGTTGGCGGTGTTCCACGCCACGCCCAGTCCTTCGGCAACTCGGGCCATCGACAGGTGGCCGACGACGATCCCGACCAGACCCCACCGCAGGCCGGCGCGGGAGATCTTGGCCCGCGGCGGCGCCGCAGCGGTGGTGTCCTGACGCCACACGTGCGAGCACTCCTTGCAGCGGTAGCGGCGCACGGTGAGCACCAGCGTGGTAGGGCGCCACCCGAACGGCTCGTGCGCCAACTCCCTGCTCACCGTGCCACGGGGCACGCCCTGGCAGCCGCACCGCCTGCACCAGTCGTCCGGCTCCACGACCCGGCACGCCAGCACGGACCGGTCAGGCGCGAGCAGCTGGCCGGTGACCTCCAGACCGAGGCCGTCGAGGCGGGTGAAGGTAGTCAGGTCAGGGCGCGTGAAGGTAGCGTCAGGCACGCCGAGGTCTTCCGGACGGGTTGTGTGAGAACTCCCATCATCGGAAGACCTCGGCCCTCACCCCGACACCGACGCGCCGCCCCAGGTCGCACCACAGCTACACCCTCATCTGTGAAGAGCCCCGAAACCCGGCCCAGCGCGACGTGCGATGGGGCCCAGGGTGGCTCAGCTTCGGACCAGTTTGCGAGCGGGGTTCGGTGCGGTGTAGCGCAGGACGAGGACGACCCCGATGGCACCCATCAGGAGCGGGAGGGCGCTGAGAGGGAGGTTGACTCCGACCGGGACGCTCCCGCCCGCGATGCCGAACACGATGGCCAGCAGCGAGGAGGCGATCCACGAAGCGGTCAGCAGAACCCGCTGCTGTCCGGTCAGCTCTCTGACGAGGAAGGACAGCACGGTCGAGAAGACTCCTGTCATGCTGCCGGCACCGAAGGCGAGCAGGATGAGCATCGGGTGTAGAGCGTATTCGGAGTCATCGTCGAAGTACGCCGTGAAGCACAGCAGTGCCCCCAGGGCCATGAAGCCTCCCACTGTGGCCACGGCGCTTGCTACGGCAAGCAGCCGCAGCCACCGCGGTGTGCCGGCCGTCTCTGCCCCGGCTTCCAGGGCGATCTGCTCAGGTGGGCCGAGACTGTCGAGTGCCGCCTGGATCACGCCTCGCTGTTCGGCGTCCCTGAGGTGTTCCTCGATTCCGGTGAGAAGATCCAGCTGCTCGCTGGAGGGGAGCGATTCGGTCAGGGCAGTGAGGCGCTTGAGGTAGGCCTGGGCGGCGGCGGACGAGGGCAGAGTGGTCATGCGTGGTCTCCAATGACGAGGTCGACGGCTTGCCGGAAGCGGCCCCATTCCTGGGTGAATGTAGCAAGTCCGGTCTTGCCTGCCGGGGTGATGTGGTAGTAGCGGCGCGGGGGTCCACTCGGGGACTCTTGCCAGGCAGTGGTCACGAGGTTGCGTTTTCGGAGTCTCGACAGGAGCGGGTACAGCGTCCCTTCGCTCTCGAGGAGTCCTCGTTCGCTCAGCGTTCGAGCCAGGTCGAGACCATAGGTCGGTTGCTGGGCGATGACGGCGAGGACACATGGTTCGAGAGCGCCGCGGCGCAACTGCCCTACGAGGTGAACAGCGTCAGGTTCCATGCACTACAAGGTAGCACACTCCGCCAGGATCTGTTCGGTGTGGGGTAGTCGAGGCCAAGGATCCTGCGCGCGGGTGGTCTCCGCCCTGCAAGCCCGCCGTCGCATATCGGGCCGCACTGTACGGTGATCATCGACTTGACCACGGTTCGCTAGGACAGCGGCCCTTCCAGGCTGCTGGACATGGTCGAAGGCCGCTCCAAGGCAGTGTTCAAGACCTGGCTCGCCGCCCGCCCCTAGACTTGGCGCGAGGCAGTGGAAGTTGTTGCGACAATCGGCTTCACCGGGTTC
>NZ_JBQDLF010000101.1:0-1578 GCF_052095815.1 Brachybacterium sp.
CTCCAACCACGCCAGACACCGAGCTCCTCGGCTTAACACAAACCTCGGCATAATCCGAATGCACGATGCAACCTGCGGCGTCTCGACGCCTGGATATCGCGTTGTCCAGGGCGTTCACCGCAAGACGAGCCTTCATCCGGTCGCTGATCGAGTAGCCCACGATCCGGCCGGAGAACACATCTTTGATGGCGCAGAGGTAGAGCTTGCCCTCGTCGGTCCAGTGCTCGGTGATGTCGGTCAGCCACAATTCGTTGACGTCATCGGCGGAGAAGTCCCGCTTCACGAGATCGTCGTGAACCGGCGGGCCGGGGCGCTTCCCGTTCTTGCCGCGCTTCTTACCGAACACCGACCACCACTGGTTGTCCCGGCAGATCCTCCACGCCGTGCGCTCACACATCTCCTCACCGGCCTCGGCGGCTTCGTCGACCAGGAGCCGGTAGCCGTACTCGGGGTCGTCGAGGTGAGCGTCCAGCAACGCGTTGGACCGGTAGGCCTCGACCACCTCGGCCTTGGTGACTTGCTGGTGCCGCCAGCGGTAGTAGGGCTGGCGGGAGAGCTTCAGGACCCGCAGGGACACCGCGACGGGAATGCCGTCAGCGGCGAGCTCGCTCACGAGCGGGTAGAACCTTTTCCCGGCAGGTTCGCCTGGGACAGGTAGGCGGCGGCACGGCGCAGGACCTCGTTCTCCTGCTCGAGCAGCCGGATCTTCTTGCGGGCGTCGCGCAGCTCGGTGGAGTCCTCGCGGGTCTTTCCGGGGCGGCTTCCGTCATCGATGTCGGCTTGACGGATCCATTTATGCAGCGTCATCTCGTGGACGCCGAAGTCCTTCGCGATCTGCGCGAGAGTGACGCCGTCCTCACGGGACCGGGCCACACGCACGACATCTTCGCGGAACTCCTGGGGATAGGGAGCAGGCATGGTGCACATCCTTCCAGGCCGCCCAGTGGGCAAGCCAGATCAGATGTCACCTATCCGTGCGGCAGTCCCTTGGAACAACGTGATGGCTTCCAGCCACACACCCTCGCTGCGCTCGTCCGTGGGTGTTCGTCTCATGCCCCACAGCATAGTGTTCGGCAAGCCGTAGTTACAAACAGCGGCGTGGCGTAGACAAGTGAACCACATCGATGTTATTCCTAGATACGCCGCTCCAAACATCGGTGAGGCACAACATGTAGTGGTTGGTGGCGTGGCGCGTCACAGCCAGAGAGAGCGAGGAGGATCGCTATGCCACCCCCACCTGAGTCCCGGCGCGCAGCGCCCTCAGTGCGCGAACTCGCCGCCGCCCAGTCGCCTGATCTCGTGTTCTTCTCAAGCGTGTCGGAGAACACCCGCCGCTTCGTCGACCGGCTCGACCAGCCCGCGGTCCGTATCCCGCTGCGGCCACGAGTGGAGGGGCTGATCCGGGTCGCGCGGCCCTTCGTGCTCGTGGTCCCCACGTACGGCGGCGGGGAACGTGCCGGGGCGGTGCCGAAGCAGGTGATCTCGTTCCTCAACGACCCCGCGAACCGGGCACTGATCCGGGGGGTGATCACGGCGGGGAACACGAACTTCGGCGAGCACTACTGCCTCGCCGGCCCT
>NZ_JBQDLF010000101.1:1588-2655 GCF_052095815.1 Brachybacterium sp.
AGCTGTACCGCTTCGAGCTGCTCGGCACCCAGCGCGACATCGAACACGTGAACATCGGCCTGACCCGCTTCTGGGACCAGGCCTCCGACAATCTGACATCCATTGAGAGGAAGACCGCATGACCATCATCTCCCCAGCGGCTCGGGCAAGCACCGGGATCGGTGCGCGGAAGGACTACCACGCCCTCAACGCGCAACTGAACCTGTTCGCCCCGGGCGGGTCGATCCAGTTCCACAAGGACAAGGAAGCCGCCGACGAGTACCTGCGCCAGCACGTCATCCCGAACACGAGAACCTTCCCGAGCGTGGCCGAGCGCCTGGAGTGGCTGGTCGCGAACGCCTACTACGAGCGGGCGTTCCTCGACGCGTACGCCCCGGAGTTCCTCACCGACCTGCATGAGCGGGCTCGCGGGGCCGGGCACCGTTTCCAGACCTTCCTCGGCGCGTTCAAGTTCTTCACTTCCTACGCCCTGAAGACGTTCGACGGCACCACGTACCTGGAAGGTTTTGAGGAGCGCGTCGTCGCTACCGCGCTCTTCCTCGGACAGGGCGACGAAGCCCTCGCGACCCGGCTTGTGGACGAGATGCTCTCGGGCAGGTTCCAACCTGCGACCCCGACATTCCTGAACGCGGGCAAGGCGCAGCGCGGCGAGCTCGTCTCCTGCTTCTTGCTCCGCCTGGAGGACAACCTCGAGTCCATCGGACGCAGCGTTAACTCTGCGTTGCAGCTCTCCAAGCGCGGGGGCGGAGTCGCGCTGCTGCTGACGAACCTGCGCGAGACCGGAGCACCGATCAAGCAGATCGAGAACCAGGCCTCCGGCGTCGTCCCGGTGATGAAGATCCTCGAAGACTCCTTCAGCTACGCCAACCAGCTCGGGGCCCGGCAGGGTGCGGGCGCAGTGTATCTGCACGCGCATCACCCGGACATCCTGCGGTTCTTGGACACGAAGCGGGAGAACGCGGACGAGAAGATCCGCATCAAGACGCTCTCGCTCGGCGTCGTGATCCCCGATGTCACCTTCCAGCTCGCGAAGGAGAACCGGGACATGCACCTGTTCAGCCCCTACG
>NZ_JBQDLF010000102.1:0-2655 GCF_052095815.1 Brachybacterium sp.
CTCGTCGGCCCCAACGGCAGCGGCAAGACCACCGCCCTGCGGATCCTGCACCGCGCTCTGGTCCCGGACGCCGGGCAGGTGCGGCTCGCGGGCCGTGACCTGGCCGAGCACTCCGGACGAGAGCGGGCGCAGCAGATCGCGGTGATGGCACAGGAACTGACCGGGGAGGTCCCGCTGAGCGTCGCAGATGTGGTGCTGTTGGGCCGGGTCCCCCATGCCGGGGCCTTCGGCTCGACGACCGGCGAGGATCTACGGATCGCGACCGAGGCTCTGACCAGCGTCGACGCCCTGCACCTGGCGCGGCGCGAGTTCGGAATCCTCTCCGGAGGGGAGAAGCAGCGCGTGCTGATCGCGCGGGCGCTCGCCCAGCAGCCCCGGCTGCTGCTGATGGACGAGCCCACCAACCATCTGGACATCGGCTCCCAGCACCACGTGCTGCAGATCGTGCGCGAGCGGGGCCTGGCGACGGTCGTGGTCCTGCACGACCTGAACCTCGCCGCCCGCTACTGCGACCGGGTGATCGTGCTCGCGGACGGCATCGTGCTGGCCGACGGCCCTCCCCGCGACGCACTCGCAGCCGGGCTGGTCAGCGCCACCTATGAGGTCACAGCCGAACGCGCCACGGCCGACGACGGCACCCCCCAGTTCCTGTTCCGCGGCCGCGGGCCATCTCCCGAGGGCACCGTCTAGACAGCACCGTCTGGACAGCACCACCAAGACAGCACAGTCTCCTGGACAATGGTGTGTCGAGCACACTATGGTGTGGGGCATGAGCGAGTCCTTCGATCCCCATCTGCAGGAGCTTCGGCGCGGCACCGTCGTGCTGGCGTGCCTGCGACTGCTGCGCACCCCCGGGTACGGATACAGCCTGCTCGAGCAGCTCGAGTCACGCGGCTTCACCACGGATGCCAACACCCTCTACCCGCTGCTGCGGCGTCTCGAGAAGCAGGGGTTCCTGACCAGCGAGTGGAACACCGAGGACTCCAGACCCCGGAAGTTCTACGTCACCTCGGCCGACGGCACCAGCCTGGCCGAGACCCTCAGCCAGGACTGGGTCGATCTCACCCGGTCCATCGCCTCCCTCACCGACGATCCGGGCACGCCCGAGGAGAACTGACATGACCACCACCTTGACCGAGCGCTACATCAGCGCCACGACCGACTCCCTCCCGCTCGAGACCCAGAGCGACGTGCGCGCGGAGCTCGAGGCCTCCATCGCCGACGCCATCGAGTCGCGTCTCGAGCAGGGCGAGGACCCTGCCGAGGCCGAGCGCGCCGTGCTCACCGATCTCGGTGACCCGGTCGCCCTCGCCGCGAGCTACGCCGACCGGCCGCTGCACCTGCTGGGACCGCGCTACTACCTGGCCTGGTGGCGGCTGCTCAAGCTCCTGCTGGCCATCGTGCCCGCCGCCGCCGTCGGCGGTGTCGCCCTCGTCCAGGTCATCATCGGCGCCCCGGTCGGGGAGGTCATCGGGCAGGCGATCGGCGTGGGGATCTCCGCAACCGTGCACGTGTTCTTCTGGGTGACGCTGATGTTCGTCATCCTGGAGCGCACCGGGTCCGCTACCGGCCACGACTGGGACCTCGACCAGCTGCCGGAGCCGCGCCCCACGGGGGCGGGCCGCTCCGAGGTGGTCGCCTCCGTGGTGTTCGCCGGGCTGATGATCGGTGCGGTGCTCTGGGACCGCTTCCGCGGATTCGTGCAGATCGACGGCCACGCCCGCGACCTCCAGATCCTCCACCCGCAGCTGTGGCCCTGGGCGCTGCTCGGCATGCTCGCGCTCCTCCTGCTCGAGGTCGGTCTCGCCGTCCTCGTCCATCTGCGCCGCGGCTGGACCACGGGCCTGGCTGTCGCCAACACCGCTCTCGCGGCGGTGTGGGTCAGCGTGATTCTGACCCTGCTGGGCAACGAGCGCCTGGTGAATCCCGAGTTCATGGGCCTCGTCCTCCCCAGCGACGGGGGCGGGCCGGACACGGCTCGCGTGGTCGTGGTCCTGTTCGTGCTGAGCGTCATCGGGGTCGCTGCATGGGACACCATCGATGGCTGGCGCAAGGTCGGTCGTGAGGCGAAGCATCGGGCGACGGCCCCCGAGACCGGCCTGCCGGTCTGATCTCTCGCCCCGCGATGCTCACGGAGCGGAGGAACCCGTGACGTCCCCGTGGCGTCCGTGGTCAGAGCTCGGTCGTGGCGGTGCCTCCGGGCGGGCGCTCTCCGGACACCTTCGCCTTGAGGATCTGCGCGAGCCAGGCGGCCTTGCCCCCGGGCAGGCCCCAGAACTGGGCGGATTCGCCGCTGACCCGCAGCAGCCCCAGGTTCGGGTCGTCCGCGCCGCCGGGGAAGTAGGCCTCCGCCCGTTTGGTCCACAGCTGCTCGACCAGGGCACGGTCTTCGACGAACTCCGCGCTCCCGGCCACCGACAGCCATGAGCCTGCCTGCGAGATCGAGAGATTCACCTGCGAGGCGCTGCGCAGCGCCTCGGCCTGCCCACCCTGCAGTCCGACGAAGAACCAGACGTCCCCATCATCGGTCACCCCCTGGACGGACAGGGGGTGGGACAGGAGCTTGCCGTTCGGAAGCGCGGTGGTGAGCATGACGATGTCGGCGTCGCGGAGCGTGTCCACGACGTCCTCCAGGGCCAGGGTGTCGTCGGTCAT